>SFOB01000111.1 GCA_004554075.1 Treponema sp. | reverse complement strand
CTCATATTAAGAGAGCCTGCAATTTCTGAATCTGTTGCAGTGCGGCCCAGGCGAGACTCAAGAGAAACAATTGCATCTTCTATTTCGCGAGACTTCTGGCGTACAGAACGAGGTACCCAGTCTATCTGGCGGAGCTCATCAAAAATTGCACCACGAATACGTGTTACTGCATAGGTCTTAAACTTAACTCCCTTAGCAGGATCGTATTTGTTGATTGCATCCAGAAGACCAAACTGTCCATAACCTACAAGATCATCAAACTCTACAGAGGCAGGAAGACCTACTGCGACCTTACCTGCAACATATTTTACAAGAGGCATATACTGCCGTATAAATTTATCTCTGAGAGCAGGAGACCTGGTCTTCTTGAATTCTTCCCAAAGATCATCTTCTTCTTTTTCGTCATTAATTGGCATTTATACTCTTCCTCTTTTTATGAATTTTCATCTGATAAAACAGAACTGATTGCCTTTGCCATTAAGGCAGCGTCCTGTACTTCTGCAGGACCATTATTTTTTTTAGATGATCCCATAGAAACAAAATCAGAATCAGAACCAGTGTCTGAATCATCATCAGATGCCGAACCAGAACTTTCTGAAAATACAAAATTTTCCATATCTGGCAGGGTATCTATTCCACCTTCGTCGTTAAATGAAACATTTGAAGATGGCGCAGCAGCAGGGGCCGGAGCTTCTGTACTGCTTTCCTGTTTTTCGTTCGAGGCAATTGCCTCTGACGGAATAACAGCTTCTTTACCTGAAAAATTCTTTACAGTTTCAAAATTCCTCAATGGAACAAAGCCCTCTTCGGAAGTTTGAGATCCTGTTGCATTTCTCTCCGAGTTTTTAACATCAGAATCATTAAGCATCTGGTGATTATCACCGACAACAAAATGATTGTCACTGTCACTCGGTTTTAACTCTTCATCCTGAATTGTTATATCAACATTATTTCCCAGTGCAGAATTTGCTGCCGGGGCAGATGAAGCGTCACTTGTATAATCGCTTTGATATTCACCAGAGGAACCGTCTGAAAGGAATTTGCTGTAAATAAAAGAAATTGCAAATCCGAGCAGGCCGAATACTACGGCAAAAATCAATGCTTTTAATAATACGGATAGAATTGAAGAATGAGAGAAAAGACCTGAAACGAAGGACAAAATAAAGCCGCACGCTGCAAATAGTCCGATATATTTTGCGCTTCGCATTTTTCCTCCCAATTACAATTACCCATAAATATTATACACCACAAGTGTGTATATGTCAAAAAACTGCTATCGTTTTTTACTAAGGAATTTCTTAAGGAAGCTTGAAACTCCCTCGTTGAAATCCGGTTCTGTTTTTTCTATTCTTCCCACAATATGCTTAAGATATACTGCAGGCTTTGATGTAGGATTTACTACAATAAATGGTTTCTGTCTGATTACGGAAGCCTGTACTAAAGGATCTTCCGGAATACAGCCAAGATATTCAATCTTATAGCCCAGGAACTGACCGACGATTGTAATGATTCTCTCTGAAATACGTTTTCCTTCATCAGGAGAGTGAACACGGTTTACAATAAGTTTGATGTTTACTGTACGGTCAACAATTTCTGTTGTAATGATTTTAATGATTCCGTAAGCATCTGTGATTGCTGTTGGCTCTGGAGTTGTTACTACAAAAACTTCATCTGCTGCAGCAACAAACTGAAGAACATTGTTTGCAATTCCAGCACCTGTATCTATGATGATGATATCTGCATTTCCGAGGGTTGCAAACTGATTTGCAAAGTACTCGAGCTCTTCTACGCTGAGGTTTGCAATCTTAGAAAAACCGTTTGCACCAGCAATAAACTTAATGCCGAATTCAGTATCCATGATGATTTCTTTCATGGTCTTTTTCTTATTGATTACGTGCATAAGGTTATACTGAGGAACGATGTTCAGAAGAACATTTACGTTTGCCATTCCAAGGTCACCGTCTATAAGAATTACCTTTTTGCCAAGCTGGGCATAGGCAATTGCCATATTAACGGCGAAGTTAGTTTTGCCTACTCCACCCTTACCACTGGTAATTGCGATGATTCGGGTATTATGGTCTCTTTTTACAGAAGCCTTTTCTGAAGCTTCTGATTTTACTGAGCCACCTTCATTAAACAATTCGCTTAATCCTTCTGCCTGTTCTTCCATTTGCCGTTCTCCTGAATAAGGCCGCCTTAGCGGTCCTCTGCAAATTTATCTTCAATATGAATTCTATCCACTTTGAAATTTTCAAGCCGAATGAGAAAATCAACTACATTCGCCTTTGTAATATCCCTTGAGGCAACCTGCCCGTGGGTAATATATGAAATTGATTTGTGTTTGTCGTGCATAACACTAATCACGTTTCCAAATTGTTCAGACTCGTCGCACTTGGTAACGATTACAGACTTATAACCAAAAGGTTCATAATTCTGCATGATGTTCTGCAGGTCGCGGGTCTTTGTTCCGGCCATTACAGCAAGGTAAATATCCGGATTCATTCCAGGTACTTCAAGCAGCAGCTTCATCTGCGCAATGTGTGTTGCATCGTTAGGGCTGTATCCTGAAGTATCAATAAAAATTGCATCTTTGTTTGCCCGGTTTTCTTCAAAAAGGGTCTGCAGATGTTCTGTACGTTCTGCCTTAAATACATTTGCACCCATGTGCTTGCCCCAGCGTTCAAGCTGTTCCATAGCACCTACCCTCATTGTATCTGTTGTAATAAAACAGATTTCCGGTCTGTGGCCATCGTGAGAGGTTGCATAATTTTTTACAAATTGAGCTGCAAGCTTAACAAGGGTTGTTGTTTTTCCAACTCCAGTAGGACCAACTATAATAAATACGTGAGGCGGACGGAATACATATTCTTTTGCAATAGAAATTGATTCGCCAATCCAGTCTACAACACGGCGTTCTACAAGGTCAAAATTATCAAGCTGCTCGAGAGAAAAATCATTACGAATTTTTTCTTCAATCATGTTTATATAAGAAAATGAGAATTCGTTCTGCTCAAGCACTTCTTCTATCTTTTTAATTGTCTCGTGCTTATCCTGTGTTGAAACTGCCAGCTGCTGCATCTGCTGACTCATTTCTCTTTTGAGTTCTTCGATAGAATTGGTCATATCATCAATTTTCTTACTGACCATTACATTGTTAGAGCCCTGCATCTGAAGAATTGCTTCACGGTTTTTCTGCAGCTGTTCTTCTTCAGAATAAGAGCCTGAATAAGATCCGGAATAAGATATTCTTGGTTCTTCTGCGTAAGACTTCTGATGATTTACTACATAAGTTACAATAGTTACCGGTTTCTTTTTTAGATAAAATAATCCACCTGGTCTGAAGTCTGTAACTTTATTTACAATTCTGAAATTTTTTCCGTATAAATTAAACAGTTTTTCCTTACACTCTTCGTAGGTGCGGCCGGTTATTTTCTGTTCAATATCTTCATCAAATGCCATTTCTATCTCTTTCCTTTTTACTCTTTTTCTTCATCCGCAATTTCGGCCAGAATTTCCGGTGCAATTGTCGGACTTGCTTCATACATTTCCATATCAGAAATAACTGCTACTCCAGGCATTTCTCTTTCTATTGCAGAATAAACAAGCTGTCGTACACTGCTTACTGTTATAATTACCGGCTGATATCCAAGCTGACTGACTTTTGCAACAGAAGAACTTACTGCCTGAATCCAGCGGCGACGGTCTACAGGGTCAAAAGCAACGTAAGGTTTTGAACCGTCTTCCGGATAGTAAGCATGCTCTGCAACAAGCTCTGAAAGTTCCTGGGAAAGTCTCATTACATGAAGCTTTTTATTGTCGTCCGCATACTGCATACAAATCTGTAAGCCCAGGGCCTCGCGAACTTTCTGAGTTAAATCCCAGACATTCTTAGACACACCTGCGTAGTTTGCCATTGTCTCCAGAATACGGACGTAGTTTCTGATGGAAACTTTTTCTTCCAGAAGATTCTGCAAAACCTTTTCGATTGTACCGTAAGAGATTTTTGCAGTATCCAGGACTTCTGAAACAAGCACCGGATTTTTCTGTTTAACAGTATCGAGAATAACTGAAACTGCCTGACGGTCAAGAAGCTCTGCTGCATGATTCTTTATGATTTCTGTAATGTGGGTAGAAATAATTGTCGGTGGGTCTACAATTACATAACCCGCATTTTCAGCTTCACTTCTTTTTTCTTCAGGAAGCCAGATTGCATCCATTCCAAAGGCAGGGTCTTTTGTTTTTTCTCCATCAAGATGTTCTGTAACAGCGCCTGTATCAAGACACATTACATAACCAACTCTTACTGCTGAATGACCGGCTTCAATACCTGCAATCTTAAAGCTGTAATCATTCGGTTCAAGAGTCATGTTATCCTGAATATGGATTTTTGGAATATCAAGTCCTATATCATGGCGGGCTTCAACACGGATTCGAGAAATTCGTTCAAGAAGCTCTGCTCCCTTTTCCTGATCTACAAGCGGAATAAGGGCATAACCAAGTTCAAGAGAAAGAGGATCCAGCATTACGATTCTTTCTGAATCATTAGCAGAAGACTGCTGCTTTGAAGCCTTTTGTGCATTGGCCTGCTGAAGGGCAATTTCTTTCTTTTCTTTATCGCGGGTCATTCGCCAGCCGATGAAGATTGCAAGGGCGCCAACCGGCAGAAGGAGAATCTGTGTACCACCGCGAAGGGCAAGTCCTGCTACAATAAGTACACCGCCGACAATTTCGTAAATATGTCCGTCACCTGTAAATTCAACTTTAAGCTGCTGGTCGAGAGACTCATCAGATTTGGTACCAGTAACGAGCAAACCTGTTGCAAATGAGATGATTAATGAAGGCAACTGAGAAGTAAGTCCATCACCAATTGTTAGTGTTGAATAAGTGTTAAGAGCCTCTGTGAACTGCATGCGGTTCATTATCATTCCAACAAGGAATCCGCCAAGCAGGTTGATTACAGTAATAAAAATTCCGGCCTTTACGTTACCGCTTACGAACTTAGAAGAACCGTCCATGTTTGAATAGAAGTCGATGTCTCGGCGAACTGCTTCCTTAAGAAGTTCTGCCTGAGCTTCATCTATGGCACCGGAATTTAAGCGGTTATCAATATCAAAAAGTTTCTGGTTCATTGAGTCCAAAGAGAAGCGGGCTGCAACTTCTGAAACGCGGCCGGCACCCTTTGTAACAACAAGAACCTGTACAACAATCAGAATAATAAAGATTACAAAACCAACAACCAGGTTATTTCCTGCAACAATACGTGCAAAAGACTTAACCATGTCACTCTGATTTGCCAGTGTTCCTGCCTGCATTTTTCCAGTAAGAATAAGTCTGGTTGAAGAAATATTTATACCAAGACTGAAAAGAGTCTGGAAGAGAATTACACGAGGGAAGCTCTGAAAATCTGAAGGTCGTGGAGTTCTTACTACAACAAGCAGAATGATAATTGAAAGAGCAAGATTTAAAATCATGCTTAAATCAATTAAAAATTTAGGGATAGGTACAAAGAGGAAGAATACAGCCAATACGACTGCAACAGGTACAATATTACCTGTTATAAATTTGAGAATGTTCCCTCTACTTTCGTTTGCCATCAGTCCCCACCCAGCAATCTACTTATTTTTTTATATTCTTAAACTTTTCAAGATGCGAATAAATTTCTGCTAATACTGTAAAATATATATCTGGTATTATATCACCAACTTCAACATTTGTATACAATTCTCGCGCTACCGGACGATTTTCTACCACCGGAACATGATTTTCTTCTGCAATCCGCCTTATCAAAAGAGCCTGATTATCTTCACCTTTGGCATTGACCATTGGAGAATCTGCAACGCTTGTATCATACTTAAGGGCAACTGCAAAGTGTGTAGGGTTTGCAATTACTACATCTGATTCTGCAACTGCCTTACGCACATTCTGAGAAAGAAGCTGACGCTGCATCTGCTGGAGTTTGCTTTTAACTTCCGGGTCACCTTCCATCTCCTTGTACTCTTCCTTTACTTCCTGCTTGGTCATTTTCATTTCTTCCATGAAGTCATGACGCTGAACAAAATAATCAGGAATAGAAAGAGCAAGAAAGAGAACCGCAACTGTAATCAGAATCTGCGCTGCCATCCTGGCTACCTGAGACAGAGCTCCGGCAACATCACCATTATCAATTATATCAATAAGAGTGAACAAATCTTTTTTGATATAAAGGTAACCTACAAAACAGATGATGATTACCTTACCAAAAGATTTTGCTACATTAAAAAGCCCCTTCATTGAAAAAATAGTTTTCTTAAGATACTCGCCAAACTTTGGAACTATTTTAGAAAACTTTGGTTCAATTGGCTTAAGACTGAAGATAAAACCTTTGGTCTGAACAATGTTTGCTGTTACTGCAGAAACCGCACTGATAAGGCCAATAGGCAAAACGCACTTTATAAAGATGTTGAAAAAGGCCGGTAGAAAAGCGGGATTTTTTACATCTGCAGAAGCGCACTGGGTAAAATAAAATTTAAATACTGTAATTATTTCTGAGAAAAACCATCTGGCTAAAAAAAAGATTGTAACCACACAAAGTAAAAGCACCAGGGCGCCGCTTATTTCCTGACTTTTTGCGACACGGCCTTCTTTGCGGGCTTTTTCCAGTTTGTATTCGGAAGGTTGTTCGGTACGGCCTTCATCTTCTGCTGCCATAGACTACACACCTCCCGAAATTGATGTAAAGAGATTCTCAAGATCTGCAAAACCTTTATTAAATGAACGTACAAAGAAATCTATAATACTTGGCATTGCAATTGCAATAATTGTAAATGCCACAAGAATCATAATCGGAAATCCTTCTGAAAGAAGGTTCATCTGTGGAGCAGCTTTTGTAAGTAAACCGGTGCAAACTGTAATCAAAAAGAGAGTGCCCATAACAGGAAGGGCAATTACAAGGGCATCAGAAAAAAGTCCTGTAAGTCCCTTTATCATAAAGCGGGCAAGTTTTTCATTTACGGTTGCAATGCTCAAGGCGTTCAAAGAAGAAAAGCTTGTTACAAGGCCTCCTAAGAAAAGCTTCTGGAACCAGTGGGTTTGCATAAAGACAAGCATTGCAACAAGATTAAAAAATTGTCCCATGAGAGGGTTTTCTACCTGCGAAAGCGCATCGTAAGAAGAGGCTGCAGAAAGTCCCATCTGAAAGGCAAGAAACTGACCTGCAGAAGAAAAGGCTGCAAAAATAATCGAAATAAAAAAGCCCATGAGAATTCCAATCAAAGCCTCGCCTGCAAGCAGCAGTACATAAAGCATTGAAGAAACTCCTTCCTGGCCGATATAGGGTTCATATACAGAGGCATCTATACTTCCATAAATAAAAAATGCCATATATCCGGCAATTGCTACTTTTGCAATACGGGAAGCAGACCGCATGGAAAACATTGGAAGTGTCATTATAAGCGCAAAGCAGCGTACAAAAACTATGAGATAAACTGGAGCTTTTAATAAAATACTATCCAGCATGGCTCAC
>SFOB01000110.1 GCA_004554075.1 Treponema sp. | reverse complement strand
TCATATTCACATGGAATAATAAGTTCGCCGACATCACCCCGAAATACACCCCATTTATTATTTCGTTTAACAGCAAAACTGATATCTGTTAATTTACGTATTTCTTCATATCGACTATTTGCAATAATACCATCTTTAACAGAAAATAATTCACAATATCCATCTCCGAACAAAATAAACAGCTTTTCAAAATCAAATTTTGAACCATTTGTGATAGAGATATGATGGGGATTGTGTAATTTATAATACGATATTTCTATACGAAGTAGTTTTGATTCATCTTCGGAATCAAATACACACTCTTTGTTATATTTTCCGTACGATAGTGGTGAACCATACAAATCTACATAAGTTTCATCGTCTATCGTTACACATTCTATTTTATTATAGGATGGGGTAATAAGAATACTGCCATCAGTGTCTAACACCCCTATCTTCGAGTCTTTAGCAACTATAAGTTTATCCTGTATGATACTAATACAATCATACAAGAAATTAACTATTCTTTTATTTGATTGGGAAACCACTCCCCATTTGTCATTTGACGAAATCGCTAGATACAAATCCGAAAGAATCTTTGCTTTGCCCTCAAATACTTTAATTCCTTTTTTATTATACCAAATCTCATCCCCTTTATGGGGTTGGTATTCATATACACGCCCATCTGTATCCATATAGCAGTGGGTATATTTCCTTTTAGAGCTAGCACTAACGAAGCATTGAACAAAATTGTGATTACGCCTAATTAATTTATATTCAAAGGGTATTATAATTGTTCCTTGGTCATCTATCACTCCAAAAGACCAATCCGTTCCTTCCGCCTTTTTCCTTACGGCAAAAAGATTATCCACAAGGTGGTACGCTTCTTCATACATAAAGGGGACAATGACATTTCCATATATATCAATGACACCACATTTGCCGTCTTTTAAGACGCTTGCATACATAGAGTCATCTTCTGACAATCCGGAACCAACAAATAATTGCCCATCATCGTATGTCGGTTCTATAACGATGTTTCCGGATTCATCTTTATAACCAATTTTGTAATTGATTTCTATTTTTTCTAATTGTGCCATATATGTTTATAAACTTTTTGTTACGGACATACTAAGTTGTGAGTAAATAATTTCAAAGGAGTCAAACATTTCCTCTGATGGAGTGTCTTTTTTTGAAGCTTTTGCCATAAAACCAAGTGATTGAGTCTACACATTCTGCTATTCTAAAATTAAATTGTCAAATTTTGACTACAAAGATAGTCATAAAATTCGGAACACAAACAAAAGCACCTAAGAATCTTCGTTTTTTAGCTACATTTTAACAGCTGAGAGCGACTTGCAGGTACAATTTGCTGCAAATCGCTCTAGATTATATGCCTTGTGTGCCTCAATAGGACTGACCTTTCTTTTTGGATGGTGAGCCGAGGCCAAGTTTCTTCGTACCATCCCAATTTGTGAGTTGGTCGGCACAGCCATTGGAGCCACAAAGTGAAGAGTAGGTTTCTGCACTACAATTTATTGGGAAGGTTCTTGTGCGTGTCCCATGACATGCGGATATCTCGGTCATCTTCCGACAAAGTTCCAACGGACGACTTTTGGTTTTCTTTGGGATTGGGATGGCATCAACGGCAGCATTCTTCTTTGCGTCAACTATCTTGGCATAGATTTGAGTTATTGTTGTCTTTTATGACCAAGCATTTTGCTGACTGTATGAAAGATATTATCGTATGTTAGGAATCTCCTTAGCAAACTGTTCATACTTTGCTTCTTCCTTTTTCCTCTTGTATGCAATATCTGAGCATTGCTTAGAGCAATACACAATTATGATAAAAAGCCGAAAACAAGCCAAGAGAGACAAAAATCAACACAAAGAAAAATCCGTGTAACTGCATGAGTTACACGGATTTTATATTTTCGTTTATCGTTTGCTTATCAAACTTACTTCACCTCCTCGAATCTAAACATCATTGTGTATCAATACATTACAATAACACGTTAACGATAAGAAAATGTAATAGAGGCGGTTGTGATAAACAAGCATAGGAATCGATAAATACACTATTGGTGATTCTTGCCAAGTACTTTCTCTTCCAACTGAGGCAGATGGTCTATGATGTTCGCATCAATTTCGATTGTATATGAGCCCGCTGTGTTGCGCAGAGTCTTTTGAATGCTTGAAGGTTCGGTGTTACTAAACCAGGCATAAAACAGATTGAGTGCAAACAGAGCCGTGGTCTTTGGATTAATTCCATATTGGTTTGCAACGTTCCAGCAGAAGTTCTTTAGGTCGGCTTGCTTCAGTCCCTTCTTCTTGCTGATGGAAAGGACTTCCATTCGGGTAACACCATTGAGTTCAACAAGTAGTTTGACCGCTTCCTCTATCTGATACAGTTCTTCATCCGTGAAACCATGAGTCATGAGCGTATAGCGGGTATATTTGAGGATGGCTTCAAGTTTCCTTGCTTCGCGAGCGACTTTTGCTTCATTCATCTGCTTGCGGTCAATTTGCACTTGATTGATGAATACCTCCAACTCGTCATGTGCCTTTTGGATGTCACGCTTCAACTGCAACTTTTCCAATGCCTCAGGAGTAACAGTTATTTCTTCTGGACTATGTGATTCTACATTGCTTTCTCTTTTGGGAGTGTCATCATCAATAGGTGCAGCATTCTTTGTATTGGTGATAGTTGCCGTCTTCTCTTGTGCCTTCTTCTGTATATGGCCAAGGTTCAGAGCGATGTACTCCTCCATCTCCTCGCGGTCTGCTATGCTGTTCCATTCTTTGCGGTGAGACTTGAAGTAAGCATAGAGTCCCGTCTTGATGCCATGACAGACAAGCACAAACAGAGCGTAATAGCCAACGAATATCGGAATTGTGAGCAGAACACACACAAAGTCATTATTTCCACCCACTATCCACTGAGCTGTTTTGTAAGCCGCAATGACGTAAGTGATGATGAGAATGCCAAGGAACCCCTTGTCAAAGTTTCTGGCAATCCCATCCTTCCGATGTGGTATAGGAAAAATGTCAATCTCCATACTTTTACTGTTCTTTGATTTGTTCTTGGGCAACTTCAATGGCTTGCGAACTGAGTTCTTGCTCGCCATCCACCGCATCAAGCACTTTGTCAGCCAGCCAGAGGGTCAGCATTTCTTTCTCGTCCTGATGGAAGTACTCTGCAAGTTTTATAACTTGTTCGCGCTTAGCACGCCTATCGCCACGTTCAATCTTGCTGAACATCGGGGTGTCTATCTCCAATAGTGCAGCCAACTGGCGTTGCAGTACGCCATTCTCATCTCTTAATTCTCTAATCTTTTTTCCGAATAACATATCTATGTCTATTTTTCTTCTTTAGCAAATTACCAGCAAGTTACCGGCAAGTTAAACATATTCTCAATTACCACTGATTATCAACATGTTAGCGAAATACTATTCGGCTTTTGGCACGTCTCAGCAAGTTACAGGCAAGTTACAGGCAAGTTAAATCTATGCCCAGATGGGAATATACTTCATATATCTAGGGGCAGTATTTGGATCAAGTACTTTTATCAAGTTCTTTCCTATCGCTTCCTTGATTAATCTAGAAGAACTGCTGGATGATGTTTCAGGAATACCAAACCTGTCTCTCAGCGACTTGTTTGTCAAAGCATCACCTTGTATATACATAAGGCAAGCATGGAGATAACATGACCACAACTTATCTTCCATCGGGATATTGCTAAACTCCATTGCAGAGAAGAGAGTAACTTTTGTGCTATCTTGGAACACTTCGATGCGTGGAGCCGGAATGTATTGAGCTTCACATGCCAGCACCATTCTGTCCCAACCACGGCCAAGTTCCTCACACATCTTCAATCGACGCATGAGCGAAGCAAGTTTCTCGTTTCGTGACTTCGGAGGATTATCAATGATACGAAGCACATCTACTAAGGGTGTACCAGGATTCGTCACTTCAATACGATTGTCAAATATCTCCACCACTGGTGCAGCCCCTGTAATATATAGGTCCTGGTGAATGAGGCTGTTTGCAATAGCTTCTCTTACAGATGGGAGAGGGAACTTGCTTGTTGTTGACAATTGAACCGCATTCACATCCTCATTGCTTGGCAGCAAGGCATTCACGTAGCGCACGATATTCTCAAAGCAAATAGCATAGCCTTGATTAAAAGGCTCCTCTTTTTGAATCAACAGACGGTTTATGCCCTTATACTGCACTACTCGCATAGCCTTACGACCTAAACGGGCAAACTCATTCAAGTCCTTGGCAAACAATATGGCACCAAGGTTGGTAATAGAATATAGCCCATTATCCTGCTTCTGGATGATGCCATCCTCGTTCAGATAATGTGCTACAGCATCCTTTTCTGCTGGCTGGGGTATTTTCAGCAGGGTAAAATAGGCATCCACCTGAAGCAGTCTGATGATATCTTCGTATCTTTGGTCAGTCTTGACGCATACATCCTCAAACTGGGCATGACGCAATTTGTCCCACAACTGAGCACGGAATACAGGGAACTCATGCAACTTCTTCGTGTAGCTGCCACTCCGTATGTAGTCAACCTTCTGGAAGCTTACTGGCTCATTTAGAGCCTTATGAATACGAATCAGTTCAACATGCTTGCCATCAATCTCAGCATCATAGTATTCAAAATCCGCATTCTTGGAGAGCATATAGCGAAGCCAATTCTCTAACTCCTGCTCGCCTTTCTTCTCCATCTGCAACCGCACCTTTGTACCAATTATCTCATGGGTGGTGTCATCCACGCCCCATATCATATAGGCATAGTCGCGGTCGTTCAATGTAGCGGTATTGGCAAGGGCACTTATGTCCTCGCCAATCATATTCGGCTCACAGTTGTTATGTTTGAACTCAACCCACCCTACTTCCTTTGGCAGTTTGCAGAGTTCCTTTACCAATATGTCAATATGTCCTATCATATAATTCATGTTTCTTTTTAAACTCAATCCTGTTGGATTCTATCTTCTGCTTGTTCAGCAGGTTTTCTATGTTTATTGCCAGTGCCATATTCTTATAACGTTTCGTACGTTGTTGCAATCGTCTGTGATGTTACAGGAACCTATCCCCAGTGTCATTTTCTATATTTTACCTTACTTTTTCTACATAAGATTCATCAATACGGCAAAGAAACTCATAGATCAAATCCAATGATTTTTTAAGGAATTCGTTGTCTGTTATTTCAATTTCTTTGTTCCAATTGTAATGCAAATGCTCCTCCATATTAACCAAGTTTGCAAGGTTTTCATAATCTTTGCCTGGATTTATCTCGCCATGCATAAAATAGTTCCTTAAAGGACGATAATAATCACATATGAGGACCTTTCCAGATGATAGAGACATTTGTTCAGAGTACTTCTTCTCGTACTCTTCACATATCTTTTTAACGAGCTGAGTAAATTGGTTTGTCCTTCCTTTATTTATATCGTAGAAACTTATGATGCCATAAAGCATTGATTCGCAATAAGAGAAGATAGCACAGAACAAGACTTTCCTAGCCTCTAGTGTTTTGAGATAATACTCGTCTTGTATTTCGCCATATCCTTGTGTCATATCTGAGTAGGTTTCATAATCATATTTTGACGCTTTCTCGTATATCTTACCAACTTTTTCATCAAAAGCATACTCTTCGCTATGATAGCGGTCTGCTAAATCCACTATCATTTGCAGTAGAATCTCGAAATGAGCATCTATTTCTACTCGTATATTTGATCTTGTTTTACCTATTTTCATAATTCAAAAGCCTAAAAATTCATAATCACCATCAAAACCATCTGGCATATCACCATACATTCCATCTGTCATTGCATCCCACGTATCTCTTGCATAGTCATGGTCATCATAATCGCCATAATCTCCAGAATAATCTTTCTCTTTCATTCGATAATCGGTTGCAAACCAATAGATATATTTAAACCTTGAACAAAAGAAATCTGATTGTTTTTTAGAGACTTTACAACTAAAAGATTCGTCAAAAATATCATGCTTAGGCAATATAACATTCTCAATATTTGCCTCGCCATCTTCATGCTCTATCTTTAGTCGGCCATATGCAACATTATCAATGAGGTCTGACGTCTTAATTTTCTTTATAGCCTCCATATGGAAATTACTATCATATAGTGAGCGGAGAACTACATTTGAAAACTCTCCATCCAGTTCTTTTGCTACAAAATAAAAACCTTTTACAGGATAAGTCATAAACATAAATACAGCATCCTCAATGATTTCATGGTAATTCCTTACACCTATCTTGTTATCCTCAGAAAAAAAGAATGTGGATTTGTCAATTAGTTCTATTCTTTGATAAAAGGGAGTTTGCTCACCATTGGTTACATTCAATGCTGCATATTTTCTATATTCTTCATTATTACTATCTCCAATAATGATATTGTGCCCGTTAATTTCAGCAAAGCCTTTAGCCATTACACTAATGGGCATATTATAGACATAAGTTTTTTTCTTTTCATGTTGTTTAACCTCAATTTTACATATTGTTCCTTTTTTGAAGGCAATTTGTTTCCCACTAGAATCTCTTATGATTGACTTAAAATTTTTGTCAAGGATAAGCCAGAGTCCAATGCCTCGTTTAAAAATATAGTCGTATATGTATATGTTATTCCATTCATCTACTAAATCAGAATAAGTTTCCCATTCTCCTCCAAAAAAGAAAACAAATAGTTCGTTTTCTTTATTATAAAAGAATTCACGAATACCGCCAAATAGGAACTCTCCACCTAATGTATATAAGTCGTATACGCCACTATAATCTGAACCATAATCACTATCGTCATGACAAAGCATACTGCCATCACGTCCTGCCAACAAAAAACCATCTTGGATTTTATAGCAATCATACTTGGGAGGAATCAAAACATTTCCAGAATTATCCATTACACCCCAGATGGCACACTCTACGTTACTAAAGAAACTGCCCCCATTTGAATCTGATTCGTAGCCATTGTACCCAAAGAAAACTAAATTATCCTCTATCATCAAATGTTCATAGATCGAAGGAACTTTCTCAATTCCATTTTCAGACAATATACCATATCTGCCCGTAAAAGCATTTTGAACAATAGCATTTGCAAACATTAATGGAATTTTTTTTGAGTACTTGATTCCAACAATCTCCCTTCCAGAAATGTCCAGTACGCCCCATGCTTCATTTATTTCAACATCAAAATATCCATCTTCTCTTTTCTCTATGCAGTCAAACTGAAAGGGGATAGTAACATATCCCTTAGAGCTGATAAAGCCGTACTTGCCATATTGAGAAGCTAAAATCCTGTCATAATTATTATCAAAGATTTCACATTGTTTATCAAGATTTGATATTTCTGACAATTCACCAAAGATTTCTCCTGCTTTATCTACAATGGTGTATTCTTCAATAATGGAATCATCGTATTTCGTCCGTTCAATCTTAACACCAAAGAGGGTCTCGGCTGAATCAAGTATTTTAATTTCTTTATATTTTATGGGGACATCTGCTTTTAATATTGGATATAATATGTGACTTTGCAACACGATTGTTTTTGCGCCCCATAAATCGCCATTATTCAAAAGGACAACATGGCCT
>SFOB01000109.1 GCA_004554075.1 Treponema sp. | reverse complement strand
ACCTAAAATTTCATCCCTCACGCCAGTAACAGGCTCTCCGGGAGACTTAATCGTCATTAAAGGTGAAAATTTTGGTTCATCAAAAGACACAAATTATGTAGAATTCGAAGGTAACAACGGCAGAAACAGGCTGACTGCAAGTTCAATTCTCTCATGGAAAAACGAAGAAATAAAACTCATACTTCCGCCAAACATTCAGGATGGACTTGTATATGTCGGGAACAAAGACACAAAATCAATATGCAAAAAATAGCTTTAATAATAAAACTTAATAAAATATTTATTTTCAATACATATAAACTTTACCCCTAAAAATTAGTAAAATATTGCTAAAAATCCTATAAATGAGATTTAAGAATAGAATATATGATATTTGAAAAAATTATAATTAAATTTTAAAAATTATTAAAAAATAATAAAAGAATAATGGAAAAATAGTGAAAAAATTTAAAAAAAGTAAAAAAAAGAGAAAAGTTAAAATAGAAAAAGATTAAGTTGTATACTCAGCATTGATCTTTACATAATCATATGTAAGGTCACAACCCCAAGCGGTTGCACTTGCATCACCCTGATACAAATCAACAACTATGTTCACTGTCTTTTCCTGCATAATCTCTTCTGCTGAATTAAGTTCATCTGTTCCTTCAAATGCAAGGATTTTACCCTTATCAACTAAAATTGCTTCCTGACCATCATCTGAATTTACAGAAACGGAAATCATGTCCTGATTCATTTCACAACCAGAATATCCTACAGCAGCTACGATTCTACCCCAATTAGGATCTCCACCAAAGATAGCTGATTTTACTAGTGAAGAACTGATTACAGATTTTGAAGCCAATATCGCATCATTTTCATCCTTAGCACCATTTACCTTGCATTCAATGAACTTAGTTGCCCCTTCACCGTCACGAGCCATCATTTTAGCTAAGCTTATGCAGATGAAATCCAAAGCTTCCTGGAAGTCTTCATTGATTTCACCGTCTTTAGCAACTTCAACACCAGACTTTCCATTTGCCATCAATATTGCAGTGTCATTTGTACTTTGGTCTCCATCAACGACAATCATGTTGAAGCTTCTGTTTACAGCAGATTTCAATGCCTTATTAATCATTTCAGAGGAGATTACAGCATCAGTTGCCAAGAAACATAGCATGGTTCCCATATTAGGTGCAATCATTCCCACACCCTTGGTTATTCCACCGATTCTTACCTTTTCACCATCAATAGTTGTCTCTACAGCAAACTCTTTATGATAAGTGTCAGTGGTCATTATGGACTTTGCAGCATCTGTTGAGCTTTCTGCACTGTGTTCCAATTTGGAAATTGACTCTTCAACCAAAGGCAAAATAATGTCCATAGGCATTTTTCTGCCTATCACACCAGTTGATGCAGTAGCTATTTCACTTGATGGGATATTGGTGATTTTAGATGCGAATGCAATGGTCCTATCACAATCATCTATTCCATCTTGACCTGTAAAGCAGTTTGCATTTCCACTGTTTACAACTACCAATGATATTTTTCCGCCTTTAATCATTTCCTTGGTATGAATGATAGGTGCAGCCACAACATTGTTTGATGTAAAAACTGCAGAAGCAGCACTATCCTTTGATTCAATAACTGTAAGGCCGTATTTACCTTCACGGCTTATCTTTCTCTTCCTCGCACGGCTTATCTTTCTCTTCCTCGCCTGAAACTTCGCAATATGGTAGAGCAGGGGCGACGTAATGCAAAAAAGGTTGCAGCCCTTAAGGCAAATATGGATCGTCTGCTTACAACAGTCCTTATCGGAACAAACTTCCTTAATTCTCTTGCCTCGGCACTCGCAACAGCCCTTGCTATAAAAGTGCTCGGTCCAAAGGGAACTGCCATTGCACCTTTTATTACAGCCTTCTTTATTACAACCTTTGCCCAGATCGTTCCAAAAACAGCAGCCGGCCTTCATCCCGAATCATTTACCTGCTTTTCTTCAATTCCGCTTCTGGTGCTGGAAAAACTTTTCTTTCCTGTAGTCTGGCTTTTCGAAAAGCTTTCTCACGGAGCAGTTGTGCTTGTAGAAAAAATCATGAAGCCGGCCGGTGCCATTGTAACAGAAGAGGAACTTAAAACACTTATTGATGTAGGTTCACGTGAAGGTACTATAGAAAAAGACGAAAGTCGTCTGCTGAATAAAATCATTAAGTTTAATGACCTTTCTGTAAATGATGTTATGAAACACCGTTCACAGGTAAGTATGATAAATCAGAATGCAAGTTATGACGAAGTTATAAATCAGTTTCTTACATCAGGTTTTTCTACACTTACAGTTTTTAATGGAAACCGGGAAAATGTAGTTGGTGTTCTGAATTACAAAAAGGTCCTCTTCTGTGCAGAAGATATTGATAAGAGCGAAGGTTTTGCCGGACGCCAGATGGCAGAGGTTCTTTTCATTCCTGGTACCATGAGTGTACTTGATATCCTTCAGCAGTTCAGAACCAGCGAGCATAAGTTTGCCGTAGTTTTAGACGAGCAGGGCCAGACAGACGGAATTATTACTATGGAAGATATTCTCAAAGTTGTCTTTGGTCACATGTCAGATGAAAATGCCTATGATAATTCAGCTCCGGAAGATAAGGTAGAACTTGTTTCTCTTAATACCTTTATTGTTCCGGGGGATATGAAGATTGATGATGCTAATGAAATCCTTGGTCTTAATCTTGAATCTGATGAAATGAATACTGTAGGCGGCTGGCTGCTTGAACAGTTCGGCTACCTTCCTGCAACAGGAACAGTTTTTATAAAAGACCACAATATCTTTACCGCAGAAGATGTAAGCGGCCGCCGCATTCTTTCTGTCAGAGTGAAAAAGAGTAATTAGAAGATAAAATATGTATCTTTAAGTGCAAACTTCATGTAAAGGGTAAGACTGTGGACCTGAGCAGAACTGCCGGAAATTACAGAAGTATCCCGAGTATATCTAGAGTTTCCGTAGGGCTTTCTGTAATTTGCTCCCTGAATAAGATTCTGAGCTGTAAGGACATAATCTGCACCAATATAAAAGTCTTTTATAAAATTATAGCTGATTGAGGCAGAAAATCTGTAAAAATCAAAATAGCCCTGCATAATATCCAGATAATCCGTGCCAGCAGTGCTTTCCATATTTGAAAAGTGAGTATCTACAGATTTAATAAGCGAATAAACGCTGATATCAGCATTCACTTCAAAGTTCAGACAATCAAATAACTTACAGCTGAAGCCCTGGCCTATAAAAACATTCTGATGTTCACGAACATAGTCTATGCCGCAGAGTTGTCCTTTTTCATAATGGGTTGCATCAGGAGAATCGTAAGGGACAATTGGAGAATGTTTACTTCCATACCAGCCTTCACCATTCCTTGCAGAAAATGAATAGTAGCTGTAGGCATATTTTACAGAAGGTTTATAGGATAAAGAAAGAACAGAAGAATTGCTTTCTGGCGTAAGCGGAATATTTCCCTTGAGTCCATATTCAAAAGAAATAAAATTATTCTGAGTATTCTCGCTTATAGAAAATTCTGTTTTCATAGAATGGTCAGAATTATTCTGCCAGTCAGAATCAAACATAGAAGCGCTGCTGCCGTTTAAGCCAAAAGAACATCTTGCATCCAGCGAAATCCACTTCCAGCCAAAATCTGCCGCAAAGCCCAGTGTATGGTTTCTTACAGACCAGTTTAATTCACTAAGTTTATACTCCTGGTCGTTATAATCAGTTGTGTATACATATTCGTTCAGAAAACCGTGTTCATAAGTGTAGAAGGGAAAAAGGATAAGAGAAAAATGAAAACCGTAATCTGTAATGTCTTTTGCAGAAAGAGAAAATAAAAGAAAGAAAAGAGAAAAAATGCTGGTGCTTACTTTCTTCATACCAGAGGATCTACTCCAAAGATTTTTGCAAGCTGCTTTCTTGTAGCGTCCATATCCTTAGGGTAGGGGGCAGTAAAAGAAACTTTTTCTTCGGTTCGCGGATGCCTAAATTCAATTTTATAGGCATGAAGGGCAAGACGGCTCAAAAGAGGGCGCTCTTCGTATTCATCGCCATTCCACTTTTTTTTGATTTCGCTCAGGCGTACCGGTTTCTGATTTCCGCTGTAAAGAGGATCACAGACAATTGAAAGACCGTTTTCTGCAAGGTGTACACGAATCTGGTGGGTACGGCCGGTTTTAGGCATTGCTTCAATCCAGGAATAAGGACCGCAGGTGCCGATAAGGCGGAAACTTGTAAGAGAAGGCTTTCCAAACTTTTTATTTACAACAGTTCTGTGGCGGGAGTCTCCATCCGGCTGCAAAGGTAAATCTACATCAAGAGTCTCCCAGAGAGGGTGTCCGTAAACCAGAGCATGATAGGTTTTCTGCACTTCGCGCTTTTCAAACTGCATGGAAAGGGCTCGCTGAGCCTCTGCGTTGCGTGCATAAATAATGAGACCAGAAGTATCCTTATCAATTCTGTGAACGGCGTAAAGTTTTCCGAATTCTTCCTGAGCAAGCAGATCAAGGCGTGGCGCATCTTCGTTATAACGATCAGCCGCAATCAGAATGCCGCTTCGCTTGTTCAATACAACAATATCCTCATCCGAATAAAGAACACTATAATCTAAATTCTTTGTAGCCATAACTTTGATTATAACATTTTTACAAAGCTTTTTCTATTTTAATTTGTTTTATTGCGAAATACGTTTTATAATATAAAACGAGTTTTGCTGAGAGGCATATGTTTTTTTAATTTGTTTTATCATTTATTGGAGGAAGATTATGTCTATAAAATGCATTTCGCTCGGTGCAGCAGAAGAAGTTACCGGTTCAAAGCACATTTTTAGAATTGATGACAGAATGTTTATGATAGACTGCGGTTCATTTCAGGGAAAGCGAAAGGAATCAGATGAAAAAAACCGCAATTTTGATCTTGATCACGAAAGTCTCGAAGGAGTTATTCTAACCCATGGGCACCTTGACCACTGCGGACTTTTGCCTCTGCTTACAAAAAAGGGCTGGCGTGGAAATATTTATGCAACTCCTGCAACCCGTGATATTGCAAACCTTGTAATGATGGACTCAGCCCGCATTCAGGCTCACGATGCTGAATTCCTTTCTAAGCAGGCCCGCAAAAAAGGGGAGAAGTTTACCTGGAAACCTCTTTATGATGAAATAGACTGTGTTAATGCTGCAAATCAGATTGTATCCTTGTCATATAACAGAAAGATGTTTATAGCACCGGATGTTCAGCTGGAATTTTTTGATGCAGGACATATTCTGGGTTCTGCTTTTGCAAATGTAACAATTAATCCAAATCCAAAAGAGCCTGAAAAAGAAACCCGTATTCTCTTTACCGGTGATATCGGTCGAAAATGTAAGCCAATCATCCGTAATCCTGCAACAGATATGCCGGCTCCGGATTATATCTATCTTGAATCAACTTATGGTAATAAGCTGCACGACAATCATGACCTTGCAATGAAGGAACTTATCCGCATTGTTCGCGATGCCTGTGCAAAAAAAGGAAAAATCATTATTCCGTCTTTTGCAATTGAGCGTGCTCAGGAACTTGTATTCTATTTACATCTTCTTACAGACCAGAAAAAGATTCCTGTTGTACCAATCTATGTTGATTCTCCTATGGCAAGTAACGCAACTTCTGTATTCCGTGTACATCCGGAATGCTATGACGAAAGTGTAAACGAAGCTTTCTTAAAGCATCATAAAAATCCATTTGGATTTAATTCCCTTCAGTATACAACCAGCGTAGAAGATTCTAAGGCCCTCAATAAAAAAGAAGGTCCTATGATTATTATTTCGGCTGATGGTATGTGTGAAGCAGGCCGTGTCCTTTACCATCTTGCAAACGAGATTTCAAATCCACGTAATACAATTATGATTGTAGGCTACATGGCAGAGAACACTTTGGGCCGCCGCATTTTTGATGGCCAGAAGGAAGTAACAATTCTTGGTGATAAATATCAGGTAGAAGCAAAGGTAGAGAAGTGTAACGGATTCTCAGCTCATGCCGATTACTCAGAAATGATTGAGTGGCTTAAGGAAATTGATACAAGCCGCTTAAAGAAAATCTATCTGATTCATGGAGAATTAGACCAGCAGCAGGGCTTTAAAGAGCACCTTGCAGAAGCGGGCTTTACTAACGTAGAAATCGTTGCTCCTGATACTGAATATGAATTAGGTTAGGAAAAAGCCCCGATTTATTTATTTTGACATTTTTCAATTTTTTGTAAAAGTATTTGCAAATTTTTTCTCAATTCGGTATTCTATGATTATTCATAATCAAAAAGGAGAAGATATTATGAAAAAGATTTCTTTGGTAGCAGCTCTTATGGTGCTCTTGTGCGGCGCTTCATTGTCTGCAAAAGACTTTGACTGGTCTCAGAGTTGGTGTAACTATGGTGGCGGAATTAAAGAGGGTAACATCCTTGTATCTGTAGATGCAGGTCTTGATTTCAGCGATTTCGTATATGCAGGTTATTATGGTTACTGGTTTATGCCTCCTGTAATGGTAGACGTTCAGTATGCTAAAAAGGCTGGAAAACTTCCATTTACTTTTGGTGGATTTGCTGGTTTAAGTGGCTATGGATATAATGGTTCTTCTTATAACTATCATTGGTGGAACATTTTCTTTGGTGCAGAAGCAGCTTTCCATCCAATGCTTCCTCCAGAAAAACTTGATGTTTACATTGTAACAAGAATTGGAGCTAATATTCCAATTACAAATACAGGATATGTAACCTTTAGTGATTATATCCTCTTTGGTGAAGCAATCGGTATCAACTGGTTCTTCTCAGACAAAGTTGGTTTGAACGCTGAAGTTGGTTATCCATTCCAGAAAATTGGTGTTACATTCAAGTTCTAATTGATAAAAAACACTAGATATAGCGTTTTTTGCGTTAAATCTAGTGTTTTTTATTCTTTTTTGCTTGATAAATTGTACACAATGTATTAATATGTAATCAGACCGATACGGAAAGTTTTTCCATTCCGCGCAAGAATCATAAAGGAGTCCTGTTCGGAAATCGGTAAATAATATCGCTGCGGGAATCATAAAGGAGTCCCAAGGCAAAAGAGGTTTTATATGACTTTAAGACCAGAATGGGAAGGATTTAATCCTAACGGTTTATGGACTAGCGAAATCAACGTTCGCGACTTCATTCAGGCTAACTACACACAGTATGATGGAGATTCATCATTCTTAGCTGGCCCAACAAAGGCAACAGAGAAGCTTTTTGATGAACTTCAGAAATTACAGAAAGCTGAATACACAAAGAAATCTGTTGGATTAGACGGTAAAGAACGCAACGGTGTTCTTGATATGGACACTGATGTTGTTACAGGTCTCACTTCACATCCGGCTGGATATATCTGTCCTGAAGGAAAAGACCTTGAACAGGTTGTAGGTCTCCAGACAGACAAACCATTGAAGAGAGCATTTATGCCTTTCGGTGGAATCAAAATGGCAGAGCAGTCTTGCGAAATGTATGGTTACAAACCAAACGCAGAACTTCACAAGATCTTTACTGAGTACCACAAGACTCACTCAGACGCTGTATTTGATGTATACACTCCAGAGATCCGCAAGGCTCGTAAGGCACACATCCTTACTGGTTTGCCAGATACTTATGGACGTGGACGTATCGTAGGTGACTACCGCCGTGTTGCTCTTTATGGTATCGACTACCTCATCGAGCAGAAGGAAGCTGACAAGGCTAACTGCGGTAATGGTACAATGACAGAAAATGTAATCCGCCAGCGCGAAGAGCTTGCTGAGCAGATTAAGGCTTTGAAGGGTATGAAGGCTATGGCTGCCCTTTACGGTTATGATATTTCTAAGCCAGCTACAACAGCAAAAGAAGCATTCCAGTGGCTCTACTTCGGATACCTTGCTGCTATCAAGACACAGAACGGTGCCGCAATGTCTGTAGGACGTATTTCTACATTCTTGGATTGTTACATCGAACGCGATCTTAAGAAAGGCATCCTTACTGAAGAGAAAGCACAGGAACTCGTTGACCATATCGTTATGAAGTTCCGCATGGTACGCTTCGCTCGTATCGAATCTTACAACCAGCTCTTCTCTGGTGACCCAATCTGGGCTACTCTTGAAGTAGGTGGACTTGGACAGGACGGACGTTCACAGGTAACAAAGAACGACTTCCGTTTCCTCCACACTCTCGAAAACATGGGACCTTCTCCAGAGCCTAACATGACTGTTCTTTACTCTAAGAGACTCCCAGAAAACTTCCGCAAGTACGCTGCAAAGATTTCTATCGACACATCTTCTATCCAGTACGAGAACGACGACATCATGCGCCCAATCTGGGGTGATGACTACTCAATCTGCTGCTGTGTATCTGCTACACAGACTGGTAAGGAAATGCAGTTCTTCGGTGCCCGCGCTAACCTTGCAAAGGCTCTTCTTTACGCTATCAACGGTGGTAAAGACGAAGGTGCAGGTCTTACACCATATGCTCAGGTTGGTCCTGAATTGCAGCCAATCACTTCTGAGTACCTCGACTACGATGAAGTTATGCGCAAGTATGATGTAATGCTTGACTGGCTCTGTGACCTCTATGTAAACACATTGAACGCAATCCACTACATGCACGATAAATACTACTACGAAGCTGCTGAATTGGCTCTCATCGATACAGATGTTCGCCGTACATTCGCAACTGGTATTGCAGGTTTCTCTCACGTAGTAGATTCTCTCTCTGCTATCAAGTATGCAAAGGTTAAGGTTATCCGCGATGACCATGGTCTTGCATGTGACTTCAAGCCAGAAGGAGACTTTCCACGCTACGGTCAGGATGATGACAGAGCAGACGAAATCGCAGTATGGCTCCTTAAGACATTCATTGGAAAGATTAAGAAGCACCCAACATACCGCAATGCTGAGCCTACAACATCTATCCTTACTATTACTTCTAACGTTGTATACGGTAAGGCTACTGGTGCTCTTCCTAACGGACGCCCAGCTCACGCTCCATTCTCACCAGGAGCTTCTCCATCTTACGGTGCAGAAACAAAGGGACTTATTAAGTCTTTGAACTCTGTTGCTAAGGTTCCATACAAGTACTCACTTGATGGTATCTCTAACACACAGACAATCAACCCATCTGCTCTCGGACACAACGAAGCTGAACAGGTTGAAAACCTTGTAAACATCCTCGACGGATACTTCTCTAAGGGTGCTCACCACCTCAACGTAAACGTATTCGGCGTTGAAAAACTTAAGGACTGCCAGGCTCACCCTGAAAAGCCTGAGTACGCTAACTTCACAGTTCGCGTATCTGGTTATGCAGTT
>SFOB01000108.1 GCA_004554075.1 Treponema sp. | reverse complement strand
TATCAAAGTAAATTACGAAGGAACAAAGCTGATTGTAGACGCAATCAAAGTAAATCAAGGAGGAGCTGGGCTTCTTTTTTAAAGCGGCCTGCATCCCCGGCATGTCCACGGGCAGTCATTTTTTTAATAACAACATAACGCTTAAGAGAGGGATGAATAGCCTTATAAACAACTCCCATTCCGCCTTTTGCAATAATTCCGAGAACCTTATACTTTCCTATCATAGGTGGAAAATCATCGCTCATAATTACTCCTTACCCGCAACATTTATAATATCACTTTCTAAATCTATAATTTTATCCGGCCCAACAAACACGACATTCTGTTTTCCCGGATTATGTATCTGAATATAAAAACCATCCTGCAAAGCCTTGTAAGTTCCCTGAACAGGCCTATGCCCTCCAAGATAAAGGTAGCCTTTTGGAATACAGCCTTCGGAAGTATCATAAAGATTCTGGACAGTTGTTCTTGCACTCTTTTCTTCCGCTTCTCCATTATTTGTCCAGATTAGTCCCCTTACAACCTCTTCATATTTCTTTGCATTAATAAGTTCATCTTTTGTAAAAGCCCTCATAGGCTCAGCGTGAGAAACGGCACAGTTTTTTCCGAAATAGAAAAGCGGGAGGCTTTTTTCTACACAGTTCATCAGGTACAGAATATCATCGCCGTAGTATTCCTGAATAAAGCAGCGGCACATTTCTCCTTCATCAACAAACTTCTTAAAAGAAAAATCCCCTCCACCGGTTTCATTTAAGATATTTTCATGATTTCCCTTCAGAATATGAACATATTTCGGGAAAGCTTTTTTCAATTCCAGAAGTGCACACAAAAGGCTGAGCCCCTCCTGCATCTCTGCAGAAATTGCAGGCCCTGTGTAAATCTCTTTTAAAAACTCAATATGTGCGGCAGCCCATCGTTCACGGGTTCCCCTCTCAGTGTGAAGAATATCTCCAACACTCAAGAGCCTCAGCCGGCCGGAAGCAAGAGCTTCAAAAACTGAAGCAGCCCCGCCATCAGCCTTTTCATCAAATATCTGATATTTAAGAATATTTAAAAGAAAATATGGTCTTGCGTGAAAATCCGGAATAACAAGAAGAGGAAGCCCGTCCTTATGAAAATCAAGAAGAGAACCGCATTTTCCGTCCTGGGCAAGAGGTCTGTATTCAAAGCCCTTTCCACTTTCGGCTTCAAGAATCTCACTTGCCTCATTTAAAATCTCAAAAAAAGCGTCATAAGAAGGCAGACTGTTTGAAGAGAGAATACTGTTAATTTTCTCAAAGATTGAATCCACGCCGCACACCACGGAAAATTATGAAACCACCAGGTTCATATTTCCTATAGAAATCTTATCGCCGGGATTCAGTTTTACATATTTTTCGTTTGGAATACGAATACCATTTATAAAGGTTCCGTTTGTACTTCCAACATCCTTAATAAAATATGCATCCTTAATTTTCTGAATCATAGCATGATGTCGGCTGGCAAGCTTGTTGTCAACAACAACATCATTGTCTGTGTCGCGGCCGATTGTAATTTTTGCAATAAGCTCAACCTTCTTGTGATTAAACATAAGATAAGAAGCTGGCTTACCTTCACCAAGAGAATCCAAATGACGTCCTACAGGACTACTGTTTACAATTGTTGTATCACTCATAGTTAAATTATAGAGCCTTACCCGTTTATTCGCAAATTATTTTTAAGCAGAACAAGCGGCTTAAAAATCGGAATATCATCTGCAATTACATTCTTAAAGAGCTTGAGTATCTTTAACATTTCCTTACGGCGGGCTTTATCAAGTTCCGCATAAGCAGCAATCATTTTTGCAGTTGATTTAACAGCCTCTTTTTCAATATCGCTGTTTGTTTTTGCCCCGGAAGCTTCAAGAATGCCAAAGAGAGTATCCACAAAATTATGTCTCTGAGAATTATCAAGCTTATCTATCCACTCATTAAAAGCCTTGTAAAAAAGCTTGCTTTCATCAGTAAAGGAAGCTTCGTTTATAAAGTCTGCCCCCATAATCTGCCAGCTCATAGCATCATGCTGCCAGAAAGCAAAGCCTTCACTCTTAACAATTTCAAAGTTCTTTGGATGATGAAAAATCATTCCTACAACAGAAAAGCCCGGGTAAAAAGAAAAAATCTTATTTTCAACATTTTTATAGGCTTCCTGCTCAAAAAAGTCTCTGCTAAAGCCAGGACCATCAAAATTGTAAATCTCTTTTATTCTTTTCTGCAGGGTTTTACTGCACTTTACAGCCGTATTAATAGCAAGGTTTCCACCCTTAGAATGTCCGGTTAATACAAAAGATCCCTTAAAGGCTGCCGCGGCCTCTTTAAAATACAAAAGAGCGTCCTTCTGAGCCGGAATCTGATCCTGCCAGGCAATATTAAAATCTTCCTTCCAGCCTGTAATTGTGTCGTCTGTTCCCCTCAAGGCAATAACAGGCTTTCCATCCACAAGGTAAGTAACAGCCGCAAACTGCTCGGTTTTCTCTTCGCTGTAAATATTTCTAAAGCCGCATAACTGGACATTTCTGTATCTTTCACATTCAGCACACTTAAACATCAGTTCTGCAGTCCGTTTATTAATCAAAAAGCCGATATTAATACGCTCTTCATAATCAGCTGTCTTTGTAAAATCCCTTGCAACCTGTGCAAAAGTCTTTTTTTTCGAAAAAGACTCCGGTACAACGCCGTCAAAAATGGAATAAGTCACATGGGCCAGTAAAAGAGCATCAATTTTATTAAATGGAACCTTTTCGAAAGATAAATCGCCGCGCCAGTTCAAATAATCAAAAAAATCAGCCATAAAAAAAAGTCTCCCGGGATAAAATTTCTTTACCACCTACTTTTAATATAATATAATAGTTTAAATTCAACAATGAAAAAGGAGTATAAAAAAATGGATTTGATTTACGGAATCAAGGACAAACCGAAGTTCGGTAAAGTAATTTTGTTTGCTTTCCAGCAGCTTCTCGCTATCATGGCAGCAACAATCGCAGTTCCAGCAATTATCGGACACGGTCTTTCTGCATCCGCAGCCCTCTTTGGTGCAGGTGTAGGTACAATTGTTTACCTTCTCTTCACTAAGAGCTCTAGCCCTGTATTCTTAGGAAGCTCATTTGCTTTCATAGGCTCAATGTTCAGTGCTTTTGCAGGTGCTGCAACCCTCGGTCTTTCTGAGCAGGCTGGTTACTGGGGACTCATAATTGGTGCCCTCATGGCAGGACTTGTTTATGTAATCATAGCAATAATAGTTAAATTCTGTGGCGTAGAATGGATTAACAAGCTTATGCCACCAGTAATTATCGGACCTACAGTAGCAATCATCGGATTAAGCCTTTCTGGAAACGCTGTCGGCGATCTTATGAAGTCAAGCGTAGAAGGCGGAAGCACATACATCGCTTTGATCTGCGGTCTTTTCACACTCGCAGTTACAATGCTTTATTCAACTTATGGTAAAAAAGTTGGTCGTCTTATTCCATTCATCCTTGGAATCCTTGGCGGCTACCTTCTTGCAACACTTTTTGCAATTATCGGTATTCTTACAGACAATTCAGCACTTATCGTAATCAACTATGGCGCAGTAAAGGCTCTCGACTTCTCTTCACTTTCAGGCTACCTTGCACTTCCAAAGTTCACATTCCTTCTTGGAGGCAGCGCTGGTCTTAAAGCAGTTTCTGGAAAGTATCTTCTTACACTCTTTAGTGCTTACGTTCCAGTAGCCTTTGTAGTTTTCGCAGAGCACCTTGCAGACCACAAAAACCTTTCTACAATCGTAGGAACTGACCTTCTTAAAGAACCAGGTCTTACACGCACTTTGCTTGGTGATGGTGTTGGTACAATGGTAAGTACATTCTTCGGAGGTTGTCCAAATACAACTTACGGTGAATCAATCGGTTGTGTAGCTATTACACGCAACGCCTCAACAATTTCAATCTGGGGCTGTGCATTTATCTGTATCATCTTCTCAATGATTTCTCCACTCGTAGCTCTTCTCGAAACAATTCCATCTTGTGTAATGGGTGGTGTTTGTGTAGCTCTCTACGGATTCATTGCAGTTTCAGGATTCAAGATGTTCCAGACAGTTGATCTCAACAAGAACAAGAACCTCTTCGTTGCATCGGTTATCTTCATTACTGGTGTAGGCGGAATGGTTGTAAGCTTCGGCGCTGTTGAAATCAGAACTGTAGCTTGTGCTCTTATTCTTGGTATTCTTACAAACATTATGCTTTCACGTGAAGATGCTTAATGTATAAAAAAAGAGGGGGAAGTCTCCCCCTCGCTCCAGCCCGCAGGCGGTCTTACGCTACCCTCTCTGCGGGCTCAAACGCCGCCCGCAACGCCCGCTACTTAAGGAGTGCCGCAATCTCCGGTCTTCTCCAGCGAACCGCAATAGTATAAGCAGTATCACCAGAAACATTCTTAACAGATTTATCAATTCCATAAGAAATCAAAGACTTAACCATTTCAGGAGTACAGGTTTTAGCTGCATAATGCAGGATTGTGTTTCCCTGAACATCAGTCATCTTTCCGGCATATTTTACGATGTTTGAAATCATCTTTATGTTACCCTTGTCCAGAGCAATAGAAATTCCGTTTTTACCCTTCTTATCAATCTGCTGGAATGGATTTGCACCGTTTTCAAGGAGTACAAGTGCAGTCTTTACATCATCATTTTCAATAGCATAATTAAGGGCTGTATAACCGTCTGCATTTCTTGTATCAACCGGGTAGCCTTCTTCTATCAAAACTCTAAGAAGTTCATCAGAAGCATTTGCCTTTACAACAATGTGAATCGGAGTATTTCCGTCACTGTCTGTAATTGTGTAATTGTTTCCAAGAACCTCGCGGATTACATTTATATCTTTCTTTACAACAATTGAGAAAGGTGTATTTCCCTGCTTATCTCTTGAAAGAGGATTTCCTCCCGCATTACGAATCAGTTTAATTATTCCAACATCAGCCATATATGCTGCTTCATGATAAGCATTGCGTCCGTTTACTTCCTGAACATTTGGATTTGCACCGTACTTCAAAAGAAGCTGAACACTGTCTTTGCTGCAGCCACGAATTGCATCCATAAGAATTGTTACACCGTTTGAATCACAGCTGTTTGGATCTGCACCTGAAGCAAGAAGTTTTTTAGCAATATCATACTTTCCGGCAACTACTGCCTCTGCAAGAGGAGACTTTCCAGAAGTATTCTGAGCGTTTACATTAATTCCAAGAGCAAGCAGTTTATCAATAGATTTTGGTGCATCCCAGCGAACTGCTGTATGCATAGCAGTAGAACCAAGATTATCGCGAACCTGAATATCAGCTCCGCAATCAACTACTGTCTGAATAATTTCAGGGTTATTTGTTTTTACGGCATTGAACAAAGGAGTTTCACCGTTTGCATTTTTAGCACTGATATCAGCTCCCTTCATTACAAGGCTGTTGATTGCATCCTTATACTGCCATTCTGCTGCATAGTGGAGCACAGTATTTCCAGTACCATCCTTAGATCTGATTGTTCTGGAAGTAATAAGCCAGTCCTGAATTGTTCCGCCATACTTAAGGGCCAGGCGAAGAGGAGAATTGTTATTTGTATTTGTAGAGAAAATATCAGCGTTTTTAGCAAGCAGCAGTTCCCCTACCTTCTGTCTGTTTTTGAGGATAGCAAGGAAGAGTGCTGAATTACCATCTTTGTTACGAGTATTTACATCCTTCATAAGGCTGATAATATACTGAATCTTTGCAAGCGGTGCATCACAAAGCAGAGCCAGATGAAGAGGTGTGTTTCCGTTAGAATCTGTAAAGCCGGCATTACTTTCATTTACAACAGCCTCAAGCATTTCTGAGCTTCCTGCAAGGGCAATAGAAAGAGGAGAATTACCGTTTGTATCCTGAGTATGAATGTCAGCTCCGGCTGCAGTAAGAAGTTTTACAGTATCAAGATCATTTTTCTGAACAGCAATTGCCAGTGGTGTAACACCTTCCTTGTTGCGTGCATCAACATCAGCTCCACCATTAATAAGCACAGAGAAAGTTCCTGATCCAACATTGAGCATTGAAGCTGTGTGAAGCACAGTATCACCAAACATATCCTTTTGTGTAAGGTCTGCACGGTAAGCAATAAGAAGTTTATAGAGTTCTGCAGTCTTTTCCTTTGGAAGAATCAGCATTACAGGAGTTTTTCCAAGATTATCTCTTGCATTTACGTTTGCACCAGAGTTCAAGAGAGCCTTAGCAATTTCCACATTTCCATAGCGAACGGCCTCATGCAGTGGTGTTGCGCCGGAAGAGTCCTGAACTGTTGTATCTGCATTGCTTTCAAGAAGATATTTTGCAATTGCGTTATGTCCATAAATTGCCGCAAGATGAAGAGGAGTCTGTCCGTCATCAAAACGTGAGTTTACATTGCGGGCAAGCATAGCATCCTGAAAGTAAGAAAATTCTGTTTCTACCTCATCTGCCCCACCCATAATAAGCTCTGCAGCAATTTCTACAGAATCTTCATCATCAAGATTTTCAAAAGCAACGTCGAGAGGTGTTTTTCCGTTATCATCTGTAACTGAAATTGGAATTCCTTTTACAATACATTCACGAATTCCCTTAAGATTCTTTGTGCGAACAAAATAATGAACAATAGTCTGGCCATCAATATCACGTAATTCGCCAGCCTTTGTTGTAATAAACATATCGTAATACTGATCATCTGCCATAAGTCCGCGGTCTAAGGCTGTAAAACCTTCGCTGTCACGTGAAAAAAGTGTTGAACTTACAGCAGAAAGAGCCTTTGCTGCTTCATAGGAGTTATTTTTGATTGCAACATGCAGAGGAGTATCCCCTTCATTATTTTTGAGTTCTGGATCTGCTCCCTTAAAAATAAAATATGTTACCAGCTCTGAATCATCAATCTTTGCCGCTACATGAAGAACAGTATTTCCATCTTCATCTGCCGCATTGATATCTGTAGGCATTACAAATTCCTGCTTTGCCTCTGCCTTACGGTTCTGCATTATGAGCTGTTGAGGTGTCATTTTAGAAGCTGCCGGTGTAGAAGCACAACCAGCAAGTAAAAGGAGTGTGGAAAAACCTGCAACCGCAAGTTTTTCAAAGCCTGATATTCTTTTTTCCATAGTTCCCCTCTGAATATACATATCTATTGTCTTTATCGGGGAAATATGGCTTTCAATTTACTGATTTTTTAATAATTCCAGCATTTTTCTAAAGGCGCTGTCTTCCTTATTAAGCTCGCGTGAACCACGGGTAATTTTACAAAGCGACATAGAGAACTTGTTAGCAATTTCGCGCTGAGTAGTTCCGGCATCAATTTCCTTTACCAGAAGCCAGCGGTTTGCAATGTCCTTAAGCTCAGGTTTTGTAAATAAACAGTTGAAAAATTCATAAATAAAAGCCTCATCATCTGACTTTTTGATAAGATGACAAAGCTCTTTTATAGTAGCGGCGATTTCTTCTTCGGAAATTCCTTTTTTCTCTTCGTTATTATTCATAGTAACAGTATATCAGAAAATATAGAAAAATTCAAACTAAAAAAAAATCCTGTGTGCTCCCGTGGAAAATGACCACCGCAAACGGGAATGATGTTTGCGTCGGTCATTTTCCACTCCGCACACAGGACCTCTCAGTATAATTTTTCTATATTTTCTGATTAGTCAGCGAGATTCTTATATTCTTCAAACTTAGCTGCGACTTCTTCA
>SFOB01000107.1 GCA_004554075.1 Treponema sp. | reverse complement strand
CGCTCGTCGTGTGCTCGGGAATCCACTTCTCGAGGTACTCGTGCTGCGGCTCGAGCTCGAAGTAGAGGTGCTCGGAGTCCTTCACGACCGGCGTGTGGCCGCAGGTCGTGCAGACGGGGCTTCCGAGCTCCTCGGCCGCGTACGTCGAACCGCACTTGTCGCAGCTGTCGCCGTACTGGTGCGGCGCGCCGCACTTCGGACACGTGCCCTTCACGAAGCGGTCCGGAAGGAACATCTTGCAGTGCTCGCAGTAAAGCTGCGGCGTCGTCTTCTTCGTGATGCCGCCCGACTTCTCCATCGCCGCGTAGAACTGCTCCGAAAGCGCCTTGTTCTCCGGATACAAAAGATATGCGTAAGCCTGGCGGTCGCTTCGTCCAACACGACCACGCAGCTGATAGAGCTGAGAAACCCCGTACATGTCGGCGCGGTCTATAATGATTGTATTTACGTTAGGAATATCAATTCCGTTTTCGATGATTGTTGTCGCAATCAGAACATGGAATCCGCCCATCTTAAAGCGGTGGAAAATTTCTTCAAGCTGTGTCGAAGTCATCTGACCGTGGGCTACATCAACTAATACTTCCGGAACCAGAGTTTCAATCTTGCGCTGGATTTCCTGCAGTGACTCAACTCTGTTATGCAGATAGAAAACCTGTCCGCCACGCTCTATTTCGCGTCTTATTGCCTGGGCAACACGCTCGTCTGTAAACTCGTCTACAACTGTTTCAATTGCCTGGCGGTTCTGTGGCGGAGTTGTCAAAAGACTCATATCGCGGATTTTCAAAAGGCTCATATGAAGGGTTCTTGGAATAGGCGTTGCAGACATGGTAAGACAGTCGATGTTATTCTTCATCACCTTGAGCTTTTCCTTGTCCTTTACGCCAAAGCGCTGCTCTTCATCAATAATCATAAGTCCAAGCTTTTTGAAGCTTACATCCTTCTGGATGATTCTGTGAGTTCCAACGAGAATATCAACTTCGCCTGCGGCAACCTTAGCAAGAATCTTTTTCTGTTCTGCAGGAGCAACAAAGCGTGAAAGGCGTTCAATCTTTACCGGGAAGTTCTTAAAACGGCTCTTACAGTTTTCATAATGCTGTTCTGCAAGAATTGTTGTCGGTGCAAGGAAAGCTACCTGTTTACCACCCATTACAGCCTTAAAGGCAGCACGCATGGCAATTTCCGTCTTTCCATAACCAACGTCGCCGCAAATCAGGCGGTCCATAGGAACCGGCTTTTCCATATCAGCTTTTATTTCTTCGGTTACTGTAATCTGATCCGGAGTATCTTCATAAGGGAAAGCGGCTTCAAAGGCAGCCTGCCATTCAGTTTCTTTAGGGAATGCAAAGCCAACCGAAGCCTGTCGACGTGAATACAAATCAATCAGCTTCTGGGCAATATCTTCTACAGCCTGCTTAACCTTGTTCTTACGGCTTTCCCAGGACTTACTTCCAATGCGGTCAAGGCGCGGTTTATCACCTTCGTTTCCAATATATCGCTGAACAAGGTTTACCTGCTCAATCGGAACAAAGGCAATTTCGTTATCAGCATATTCAAGCTTGATATAGTCGCGCTCATTTCCCATGGCCTTTACACGTTCAATTCCATGGAAAAGACCAATACCCCAGTTTACATGTACTACATAATCACCCGGATTCAGCTCTACAAAGGTGTCTATTGCCTTAGATTTAGCCTTGTTTACAGATTTTGCAACATACTGACGGCGGCCAAAAATCTCATTTTCCTGAATTACTAAAAGCTTTGCCTCTGGCAGTCTGAAGCCGGCAGAAATTGCTTTTGGAATGAGGATTACCGGATGAACAGAACCATCATCAGCAATATCAGTATAATCCTTAAAAATCTCGTGAATACGAAGCTGCTGATTCTCATTATCAGTGAAAATGAAGATATTCCACCCGGCATTCTGAAGCTGAGTCAGCTCCTCCTTCATAAAATTGATGTTTCCAAAGAAAGAACGTGCCGGTTCTGCACCAATCTGATAATGGTAGACAGAATTATCCCCGTCTTCTTTATTTAATGTTCTAAAAAGTATACATTTTGAGATATTTTCTAGCAGTTTTTCATAATCAGAGAGCACCATATCAGGCGGTAAAACCGGATATTCCTCTCTTGAGGTGCGGTAAAGCTTGTTATATTCGCGGTTTATTGTAAGACGGGCATTTTCCTGTTTGTCGTAATTGAAAAATAAAACAAATGTATTCTCGTCTATGTAGTCCAGTAAAGTATAAGTTTTATCATTAACAAGCTGATAAAGGAACTCTTCTCCCTCTGCTTCTTTACTTACAGAAAGGCCTGTAAGAAGATTTTCCAGGTATTTCTGAGCTGCTTCGGTGAGTGGCAGGTGTACGGCAAAATCTTGCGAACCACTGGCACCAGCAGCCGCGAAATCACTTGTTCCTGCCCCATCCTCTTTGATAGCAGTTTGCTGATATTCAGCCATGCGGGCCCGGGCTTTTTCTATCAATTCATCAGTCCAGAGCACTTCTTTTGTAGGATAAATCAGAAGATTCTCTTTTGAACCTATGGTTGTCTGAGTATCAGTTTCAAATTCCTTAAAGGATTCAATTTCATCAAAATCAAAAATAACGCGGCTTGCATGCTCATCGCAAGGCAAAAAGATGTCTAAAACCTCACCGCGAAGACTGAATTCCCCGCGGACATTTACCTTTGGAACGCGGGTATAGCCCATAGTGCTGAGCTTCTGGGCAATACTTGTTGTATCCAGCTTATCGCCTTTATTGAGCTTAAAAGAAAGATTTCCCAGATATTCAGGATTAGGCAGAGGCGACATAAAGGCTCTCTGGGTAAAAAGGAAAATCCGGGGTTTAGTCTTAAATGTTATTGCCTGAATTTTATTAAGAAGTTTAGAAAGAACACCGGCTCTCTTACCAAAGGTTACTGAACCACGGGCTGCAGGTCTGTAAGGAACAGTTCCCCAGTCCGGAAATATATGCACTTCGGCTTCTTCAAAAACAGCAGCTAAATCTTCTGCAATATCGCGGGCATCAGCTTCTGTAGGAACAACAATCAGTAAATCAGATGAAAAGAATTTATAAGAAGGAGAACTCTTACTGGAAGCAGAATACTGGGCAGCCTGAACTGATTTTAAATGATTTGACCGGCATACCTCTGCTGTAAAATAGCTGAAAAGGCTTCCGTAAAGGCCCTCAATGTTCAAAGGAAAAATGCTCTTTTCTTCAAAAAAAGCCTGGGCAGTTTCGCGGATTTCTTTCTGATTATGTAAGATTTCGTCTATAGAAGTTAATGATTTCATTTCAAAATACCGATAATATTATAGTAAAAGAAAACTTTTTCTTCAGGAGAATACGGTGAAAATTCGTAAACTGCTTTCAATTATATCAGTTCTTTTTGTTTTTGGACAGATGGCAATTTTTGCAGAAGATGAGCGTACTGTTCAAGATTACTCAAAAGCATCTGTGTCTATCAAATATTATAACCGCACAGTATATTATCCGGGTTCAGCAGATGAAACTCCGGTATTTGTACATATTACAATCAAAAATAACGGTTCTGATACTTTGCGTTTTAAGCTGGCAGATGACCGTTCCTTCAGTATGGACTTCAATGCTTATACTGTAAAGAACAGTCGCCTTGAACAGACTTCAAACATCATCGAAAAGCGTACAACAAATCAAACTGTTTACTTCCGTGAAATTGCCCTTGAGCAGGGAGAAGAATATTCCTTTGTTGAAAATGTAAAGAACTTTTTGAAAATTGAAGATCCTTCAGTTTATTATCTTGAACTCTTCTTTTATCCGGAACTTTATAAATCAAAATATCTCACATTAAAATCAAACAGACTTACTCTTGAAGTTCGCCCATCTCCAGCTTCTGCTTCATCTAATTTTGTTGCTGTAAAAAATGAATCAATTGAAATCTTAAAACCTCTTGATATTTCTCCTGATAAAGTTGTTGAGCAGACAATTATTGCCCGCCAGAAATCACTCTGGGATCAGTACTTCCTTTACATGGATGTTGAATCTTTAATTCAGAGAAATCCTTCCCTCAAGAAAAAGTATATTTCAGTTTCTGCAGAAGAACGCTCAAGAATGCTTCAGTCATTCAAGGGAGATTTGATGCAGGCTCGTATTGAAAATGATATCGTAGCAGTTCCAGAAAGTTTCCAGATTGAAAAGACAACATATTCACCAACTGAAGGAAGCGTTACTGTAATTGAATGGTTCAAGTATCCTAACTTCAGTGAAAAGAAACGCTATACTTACAAGGTCTGGCAGCGTGAAGGAATCTGGAAGATTTACGATTACACTGTAGTTAATCTTGGAACAGAGTAAGGAATGGCTGGCTAAATATGAAGGCACTTGTCATTTCAGACAGATCAGAAATATATAATAACGTTACTCCTGTATTAAAAGAAAAAGGCTTTGATATTATTCATTACAAATGGATTATCAAAGCTCTTGATAATATCGAAGAAATTCAGCCTGATCTAATTGTTCTTAGTGCAGGAGAATATCCTCGCCACTGGAAAACTCTTGCGGGCTTTGTACAAAGTGGAATTGGTGGAAATGATGTAAAGATGTATCTTTATGAAACTACTCCACTTTCTGAAGAAGACCAGAAGAAAGCAGCTGATCTTGGAATCCTCAGCTTTGAAGAATTTGAAACAGTTGCAGAAGTCAATGTAGAACATTCATTCCATAATGTAGATATTGCCTATAATGACAATTCTGGTTTATTACATTTAACCAGTGCAAAATATTACGAAGATGTAAATGTAATTGAAGTTAATGAGAACTTAACTAACGTTAGTTATTTGAAATCTTTGACAATGTTCGATGAAAATAAAGTTGTATCATTAACTGCTGATGTAGAAAATGTTACTGATGGTATTACACGCCTGAAGGTTTATCAGATATGAAAAAAAGATCTAAATCAAAAGAAGCAAAATTTTTCTGTGAAAGCTGTGGTTCTGAAGTTCCAAGAAATTCAAAGACCTGCCCTACCTGCGGTAAATTCTTTGCATCGGTTCGTTGCCCACAATGCGGCAGAATCGGCACTAATGAAGATTTCAAAAACGGTTGTCCAACCTGTGGTTATGCAGTAAATCCTGATGATGGTTTTGGTCATGGAAGCGGCAGCGGATTATTTGGAGCTGGAAATGGAAAAAATGCCGGCCGATATGGAAGCAGAAATCTTCTTGGTCTGAACAAAAAAAATTCCGGCAGAAAAAGCAGCGGCTATGTAGAATCAAGCCTGCCATGGTGGGTTTATCTGGTTTCTATTCTGATTTTAGTAGGTCTAGTGATTGGATTATACAGTTGTTTGTAAAGGATTGCTTCGTCATTGCAAGCCGAAGGCGGAACAATCCATATTGACTAAGGCCCCTTATTTCATTAATATGAAATAACATTTTTAGCCCGGGTGGCGGAATTGGTAGACGCGCTTGGTTCAGGTCCAAGTGTCCTTACGGTCATAGGAGTTCAAGTCTCCTCTCGGGTACTCAAAAGAGATTTTAATTGCAGAAAACATAAGTTTTTCTGCTTTTTTTTTGTCTGAATCTTTATATTCAAAATTGTAAAGCTGGTCCCCAATAACAGGAAGCCCTGCCCAGGCAAGATGGCAGCGAACCTGATGGCGGTATCCTTCTGCTATGCGGCATTCTACTTCTGCCCTTGCCGAAGCTTCATCTTTTTTTAGAATTGAAATTTCTGTTGTATACAGCTTTGCTTTTCCAAGTTTTTGCAGAGCAGCTTTTCCGGATTTTTCTGTTACGGGACGAACTTCTTTGCGACCTTCTCCGTAAGGACGGAAATACGATTCTACAAGAATGGATTGCTTCGGTGACGATTGTGTATCAGGCGGAAAGCCTCCAAGCATCTTTGCATTATCCGGATTTACATTGCATTCAGCCTTATAATATTTTATAAAGCGGCCCTGCTTTTGTTCTTCGCATAAAAAGTCATAACATTCCTGAGTGGCAGCAATTACCATAAGACCGTCTGTGGCAGTATCCAGACGATGAAGTAACCCATATTCAATTTCTTTTTTGCCCCTAACCTCTCTTAGTTCCGGAAAAGCTTCCAGAGCCTGAGCCAGAGCATTGTCTTTATCATCTGCGGTAAGAGGCGCAGAAGCAAGTCCCTTAGGCTTGTAAATGACGAGGAATGGTTTTTCGGGTTCAGATTCTTTCAAGATATCAATATGGATTGCCACGTTGCTTCGCTCCTCGCAATGACGGTTATTTAGCCGGGGGCTTGGGTAATAGTTCACGTGTAAATTTTACCCTGAGTTTCTTTTCTATCTTCTGGAAACGTCCCGGAACACGTGTGCGGAAAGTTGTATATTCCTCAGCTCCCGGCAGTTTTATTTTCAGCTGTACCGAATGCAGCATTAAAGTTGCATCAGGAAAATTAGAATCCGGTTTGTTATAGATTGAATCTCCAAGAATTGGACAACCAAGAAACTTCATGTGAACACGAATCTGATGGGTTCTTCCGGTTTTAAGGCGGACACGCATAAGAGAATAATTTCCATAAGTTGCAATACAATGATAAAGTGTTCGGGCAAACTTTCCGTCATCAGTATCAGTTACTGCCTTAAAGCGGTGGCGGTTTTTAGGATCCCGGATAATCTGAGTACGAATGTCTCCTGTACGCTGCTTAGGCCTGCCGCAGCAGATGCAGATATATTCTTTCTGTAGGGATTTATCTTTAAACTGTTTCTGCAAAAATTCTTCAGTATCGCGATTTTTTGCAGTGATAATAATTCCTGAAGTTTCTTTATCCAGACGGTGTACAATTCCAGGACGCCTTCTTTCAAGGATTTCTGCAGCATCACCTTCTTTAAGCTGTTGAACAGACTGTCTGCCCCAGTGATATAAAAGAGCATTTACAAGAGTGCCTGTCCAGTTACCGCAGGCAGGATGTGTTACCATTCCCTGAGCCTTGTTTACAACAGTAACGTTATCATCTTCGTAAATAATCTCGAGGGGAATATTTTCAGGATCAATATTATCAGGAATATTGTCTTCCCATTGAATATCTATCTGGTCTCCGGCCTTTACCTTTTGAGAAAGTTTTACCCTTTTTCCATTTACAAGAATTTCATTTACACCGCTTTTAAGTTTTGAGCGGTTCATTCCGTTTGGAAGTGAAGCAATAAATTTATCAAGTCTCTGCTGGTCAGGAAAATCTGCAGGTACCTTAGCGCTAAAAAAAGGCATTACTCTTCAATCTCCTGAACTTCAGTTTCTAAGGATTCTGTTTCATTTTTTCCAGGTAAAGGTAATTCTACTGCATCAGGATCTTCAGAGATAGGAATTACTGCAATATCATCATAATTAATTTGAGTCTTTTTTCTTTTTGGAGAACGTTTAATCAGCTGAACAATCAGGTCTGTCAAACCTATTCCTACACTTATTCCAATTGATGTTAAAATGATTCCGGTCTGTTCCTCTTGAGTAAATGAAGAACTTGAAAAAATATCCGGCTGATAAGCTGAATCAAAACCATGAGCAGCATATCTGTAAGTTGAATAAGCAAGGGTTGCATCCAGTGTAACAAAAGGAAGGGATCCAAGAGTAATGATCTCAAAACGTCTCAGGTCTTTCAGAGTCTGAGGAAACTCGTCTTTGTCATAAGCTTTTGGAGTTGTATCCTCTGAAAAGACAGGAAGAGCGGTATTCAGTAAAAGAGTGAAAATCAATATTTTAGAAATCAGCTTTTTTTTCATTATTT
>SFOB01000106.1 GCA_004554075.1 Treponema sp. | reverse complement strand
ATCCTTTCCGCCAATAAAGACATAGTTGCTGGCAGCTGTACGGCTAAAGTGAGAATCATCAATAGCATATTCTGCAATATAAGCCCCTTCAACATCAGGGTCTGCTATGGTAGTAATAGTTACCGGGTAAGACTGGCCGTTAATTTCGATTGCACTAATATCCTTGTGGCGGATGGCTACCTCTTCCGGGCTTGGCATGTCAAAGGCAACAACAAAGGTAGAGTTAGCATTGTTGATTACAGTAGGATTTAAAATTACCGGCGGCTTTGTGTTACAATGAAGATTAATTGTATACTTATCAAAACTGCGGCCACTCATAGGTTCGTATAAGCTGATTTCTGCAGTAATGTCATGGTCTTCGTCTGCAGGAATCAGAAAATCCTGAGGAAGCAAAAGAAGCAGAGTGTTTGAATCTGTCTGAGAAATATCAACCGAAGCCCTGCTGAACTGTGAATCAAGATTTTCAAAAACAACAGAAGGAAGAAGGTTGAATTTTTTAGGATTTCGCATGTACATTTGAATTTCTGCATCTTCTTCCGAAGCAATACAGAGCTGCGAAAGCCCGTCGTTATAGGTCTGCACACTGATATTATGCTCTTCAATAGCAGCCGTCTCGGTATATTTTTCAAAAAAGTCAGCAACATCATTTTCAAAAAGCTGACAGGAATTAAATCCAAACAAAATAGAAGAGAAGCATAGTATTTTTAGAATCCATTTATTTCGTTTAATCATATCTTTTGTATTATAATCCTTTTACTAATCATCACCTACGACATAATATTTTACAGAATATTCCTCTGAACCATTGCCGTGAATAAGTACTCCTGAATCTTTATTAAATTCGATTTGATGGACATCTAAATCATTATTAGAATAATTTCCGGTTAATAGATCTAGATAAATTGGGTTAGATGTACAATAACCAGTATAATTAAAAGCCTTTACTAAATTTTTAGAAGGATAGTTATATATTTTTACATTAATATCTACATAATTTGATGTCGTAGAGCTCTTGAATTCAATAGCACCACAATATCGATTATCATAATCTTTATCCCAGACAACCACTACGCACTTATCAGTAAGCTCTGATATATCATTTACAATAGGATCTTCAGTATCTAGGAAATCGGAATCATATTTATAATAACTAGCTAATATATCAGGAGTAATGTCATCATATCCAATTTGATCATATTTCATAACAAGATAAGCATCAGCGCCTCCATTTTCCGGTTGAAGTTCAATTTTTTCGTTATTGTTAAGTAAAATAAACTTATTCTGTTCTCCTGCAATAATAGGGAGCGCATTACCATTTTCAATAATTTTTTGCCAAACTTCACTATCATTATTTATTACAAGCCCAATTTTTTTATTTGCATCAAAATTTAACAGTTGGTCCGAACATATAATAGAATTTGTCTGATCCGGATCTCCATCAGGGTCTGGCGCAAAATCCATAGCTATATCATCTTTACCTTTGGCAGGAGAATAATTATTTGTTGTAATATTAAAGTCGCTATTAAGTATTAACTGATGGGGATGACTATCTATAAAAATTCCACCGCCAACGCCACCAGAATCAACCTGATTATTATTCATTTCAGCATTAAGTGAAAGAAGAGATCCGGAAAAATAAATCCCCCCGCCTTTTTCTCCTGCAAAATTATTTTTTATAATTGTATCATTTTCACTTGAAGTATCTTCAATGGTCATTGAAGGTCCATAAATAATATAAAGTCCTCCACCGTTACTGGAAGAATAATTACGTGAAATTGTACCTCCATTTATAAAAGTATCTTCGTCTGTCCAACAATCTAAAACAATACCACCACCTGCAACCTGTGCATAATTTGAACAATCTGTTGAAGTTGCAAGGCTGTTTGTTAGGTCACCAATAGTACCACCTGTTATGCGGAAATCAGGAGTTTCAGAATAAATTCCCCCTCCCTGACAGCTTCTGTTCTTTGCAATTGTTCCACCGCTCATTTCAAATGTAACGTATTCTGAACCTAGATATATTCCACCACCCTTTGAATAATGATTTTCATCGGTAGTATCAGTTCCGTTATTTGAAATATTACCTTTTGCAATTTTTAATATAGATTGTCTTTCGGCGTTTCCCTGACAATAAATACCGCCACCTAATCCTTCCCCATTTTGTGTTGAACTGACAAAATTATACATAACTCCACCATCAAAGTTATTATCAGGTTGAGGCAGATTATTTTCTAAAAAGTATCCAATATAAAGATCTGAGTCGAGAGCATAAATTCCACCACCACATTCTCTAGCAGAATTAGAATTATTATAAGACATTCCATCTTCAGTTGCATAACTTGATTGCCCAGCTGTACCTATTACTGCATGATCATAAAGGAACATATCTCCATGAATTATAGAAACACCTCCTCCTAAGTCTGTAGATGTGTTATCAAAGACTCTTGCATCTCCACAGATCTTAAGCAATGCACAATGATTCAAATCATAACCTCTACAGTAAATTCCAGCACCATTATGAGCCACATTTTGAGTTATCTGAGTTTTACCATTAATCGTTACATCTGGAGTTTGCTCTGCGTCCACGGGAGAAATAAATATACCACCTCCAGTGGAAACAGAATTTCCACCTGTAATTATAAGATCTGTAATTTCAACAGGAACTGCAGTTGTAATATTAAGACATGGAGCGTTTACACCCTCTGAAAGATTAGCAAAAAGAACATCATGTGTCGTACCATCTATATTAAGACCATTTTTACTTTTCAAAATGATCTTATTTGCAGCATTTTTAGAAACACCATATATTCTCTGTGGGCCAAGTACTTTTCCATTGATAATTATTTTATAATCAAAAACATTGCCAGAATCATCCTTTAAGCTTTCCTGGTACTTTATAAAGTCAACAGCTTTAGTGACTGATGCAAAAGGATGTGCCGCATTTGAACCGCTTGTTTCTTCATTAAAACTATAAGTTCCTGTTTGTCCTTCATATTGTACCTGCTGCCAGGTTACATCTTTTTCAGACTCTCCAGAAGGATCTACACCAGGAACATCTCCAAATCCCGAATAATCGGTTCTTAAAACATCAGTTCCTATAGAAGCGACATGTAATTCTTTAATTATATGCTTAAATACCATTCTTCCATAATGGTTATTGCTTTCTTCTATATGAGCCAGCTTAAAGCCTGTTGCAGGAAAATCTATATATCCAACATTTGTATCATTTACAGAACCAGTAAGAACATTTGTATTTCTCAGAGTATCACCAGCATTCTTTTTTACAGGAATTTTTTTATCTGTTTCTTTAAGACTAAAATTATCTGTTAATCTAATGTTATTCTCATCTAAATAAACCTCATTATTTACAATAGATATTGGGCCGTCAAAGGTTATGCTATTATTCGAATCTGTATAGATTCCAGATCCTAATTTTGAAGAGGTTATATTATTATCTTTAATTTCTCCACCCTTAATTATAAGCTGGGCATTGGCTCCTTCATTAGCTCCTGCCCCGGTAATTCGTATTCCCCCGCCATTTTCGCTATTAAAGTTATACTTTATAGAGCCTGAATACATTATACATTTTACAGGATCATCTTTAGGGTTTAGGTCATTAGCATAACCATTAATACTAACTCCATATCCATTATTGCCCATTATAGCGCCGGTCCAATCCTGCACTGTATGAGTTCCATCGGCATTCATTCTGGCCCCAAGATACAATTCTCCATCACACTTAATACCATATTTATTTGTTTGAGCAGAATTATATGCATCTTCAGGCTTTGAATTTGCAGTCTTGTTACCTATTATACAAGATCCACAAATTGCTACTTTACCACCATTGCTGATAGCCATAGCATCACTAGCATTCCCTGTTATAACTACTCCATCACCAAGAGTAACTTTAGCATCCGCTTTTACAGAGAGTCCAGCCTGAGCATTATTTTCTTGTGCACCAGTTATAAGAAGATTTGTAATGGTTACCGGAACAGAAGTTTCTATTGAAAATGCAGAGCCATAATACCCTAAAGAATTTGCAATTCCACGGTCAATGGAATCCTGTGGCATACCATCTTCATCCAACCCTCTTGCACCTGTAATAAGTACTGATTTTGCTTTATGACTCGCTGCAACTGCAGTGCTTAATGAATTTGGAATATACTGTGTCTTTGTTAAAGCAAGATTATATTGTCCATTTTCTTTTACTGCCGTTGTACCTATAATCTTGATTACATAATCAATATCCTTATCATTCATCTGCTGGCAGGCTTTCTCAATTGTTGCATAGGGACTGGCTTTTGTTCCAGTTCCATTCTCATCACTACCTGTAATTAAAGCACCAACATGGTTAGTATAAGAGCCAACAAAGAAAGGACATCTTACAGAAATTGAAGAAGTAGAGACAACCTTATCCCATTCCGTATCCGGGAAGAGGCAGGTGATTTTTTCTGCAAAGCTATTAGAAATAGTTACGCCAGTAGCGGCATTTACAACCTGCTGTCCGAGTACCCAGTCACCGTCGCTAACGCTGTCAGCTCCTCCAGTGGTAATGCCGACTTCTGAAAAATCAGAAGCAACAGCCCCTGCAAGCTCTATGACTGCACTGCCTTCTGTAGTACGTTCAAGATAAATATCGTTTTTTCCTGCAGCCCTGGTTGTTGTAGAATTTTCTGTTACACCAAAAGGAATGGCCGCACTGCCGCTAAGCTTAAGGCTGCCACCTTTTTTTACTGTAATGCCACCACCCTTTACTAAACTCTGGTTGTTGGAAATTGTGCCGCCCTTCATAATGAAAGAGCTTGTACTGTCTATATAAAGGCCACCGGCATTTTCTTTAGCTGCAATATTATCAGATATGATTCCGCCCTTCATGGTAAAGCTTGAATTATTAAGGTAGATTCCACCAGCGCTTCCTTCAGACTTATTATCAGACACCTCTGCACCTGCTTCCATTACAAGGCTGCTGTCTTCACAGTAGATTCCTCCACCTTCGCCGCCACCAGCTCTATCAGCAGTATAATTACGGCAGATTTTGGAACCGTTTTTTAGAGTAAGGTTTCCTTCTTTTATATAAACTCCGGTTCCATTTTTTCCGTAATTTCCATAGTTTTGGCTAACCTCTCCGCTGCCTTCTTTACCGACTAATGTTCCAGAGCCAAGAGTAACAGATGGCCCGGTAGTAGCAGTATCAGACTTAAAAATATTAAGACCGGCTCCCTGATTAACTCCTTTATTATTGGTAATCTGTACGTTTTCAAAAATTATTGGAGTTGTTGTACTAATGGTAAATACCGAAGTTGCCCCCGAGCCCTGAAGTACTGATCTTGAACTTCCGATTCCTTTAATTTCTACTGAGGCTGCTTTAGAATCAAAATCATTATTGATATTGTAATTCCCGTTATAATCACCAGTAACATAAATGCGGTAATCAGAACCGTTTCCGTCCTGACCTATAAGAGACAAAGCTCTTCCAAGAGTTTTTAATGGGGAATAGGCTCTTCCGGTATTGTTATCGCTGGCAGGAATTACACTTGAATTGCCGGCAAGATTTTCCGGCACTCCTACGTAAAGCAGGTTATTCAAAAAGTTATTAACAAGTGAGGCTGTAAGCTTAAACTCTCCGCCTGTAATTACAGAGTTTGTACTTGAAGCATTTTCGTTCTGCCAGATATCGGTTACAAGATTATCATAAACATTAATTGTCTGAATGGTTTGATAAGCAATATAGGTGATTGCAGGACTTACGTTTGTGTCTGTTTTATAAAAGTTCATGCTTACTTCATAAGAGCCGGATGGAATGTTATAAAGAAGATTTCCGTTTGCATCTTTTTTACTGCGTATGAATTTTCCGTCTAAAGTTGAACCTTCGATATCTATATCAAAAGCATCGGTCTGCCATGCTACTGGCTTTCCGTCTTCCCCTGCGATAAAAAGCTTGAGAGAGTTAATATTAGAGTCGGCAATTTCTGCTATTGCCAGATTGATTGCTCCCTTGCCACCCGAGGTCTGCAGAGGGACAAGCACAAAACGGTATGGAGTCAGCTGCGAAAAATTCTCTTCTGTAATAGTCAGTGAATATGGGTCTCCTGAAACAGAAGCTATATCTTTTAAACAGTCTTTTGCAGGCACGTAACCTGACTGCCCCTGAGTTCCGCTTGCCTTTTTTCTGTAGCCGGCTGTAAGGGTATATTCTGTATCAATTAAAAGTTCAAACTCAAAAACGCGGCCCTGGTCTGTAAGAGTTGGAACTACTTCCTGGGTGTCGGCGGAAGATGAGGCGCAAACATAGTATTCAAAATCGTCTGAAGTTGGGAGGCCTGCATAAGCAGAACGGCTTACCTCTGCCGTGGTGCTCAACATTTTATTTATTTCTGATGGCAGAGAGTTTGAGACGCTGACTGTGCCTCTATAGCTTACGCGTTTTGTAATTTCACTTTCTACATTCTGGCCAGGCTGACCCTGCTCCGAAAAAGAATCTTCAAATAAATTTTTACAAGCTGTAAAGGTGAGTAAAACAATGAATAAAAAGGAAAGAAAAGAAGCTCTGAAAGCAGCGCCACGTCTCCCGCTAAACAAGTGAGCCGAAAATCTCAAAATAGTCTCCATACATTTTTCTATATATATTTTTATATTAATTTAATTTTATATGACTATATTATTCTTTTCAAGTATAAAATAAACGCGGTGCGTCTCCCTACAAATCCGATTTTCCTTTCAAAATCAGAAAAGAGCATTTATAATAGAAGAAAGAGAGAGAAAACTACAACAACGAGGTAACTATCATGAATGACATCAGCATTACATTTATAAAAGACGAAAAAGAAATCACTAAAAAACTGGTTCCATACGGCACACCTGTTTCAGTTATTACAGGTAACTTTGGAATCCCGGATAAAGAAATCTACGCAGTAAGAATAAGTAACGAAATTTGTCCTCTGGATATGCCGCTTACTTATGACGCTTCTCTTGAGCCTGTAGTTGCAAAATCAAAAGATGGAGCTGCCGTTTACCGCCGTTCCCTCTGCCTTCTTCTTGCAGCCGCAGCACATAACCTCTTTCCTAAGGCACACCTGCTTGTAGGCCACAGTCTTGGTTATGGTTATTACTACACTCTTGAAGGCGCAAAGAAAATCACAGATAAAGAAATCAAGCAGCTCACAGACGAAATGAAAGCTCTTGTAGAGAAGGATATTCCTATTACCACAGAGACTATTCCTTACGCAAAGGCTGCCGAACTTTTTGAAAAACTCAACCTTGTAGAAACCCGCAAGCAGATTAAGTTCAACTGTACTCCAACAATCAAAATCAATTCGATTGGAGATTTTTCTGATTTGTATTTTGGTCCTCTTGTTCTTTCTACAGGCGTACTTAAGACTTTTGAACTTATGAAGTATGGTGACGGCTTCCTCCTGCGCTTCCCTAAATCTACTGATCCTGACAAGCTTACAAAGTTTGTAGACGAACCTAAGCTTTTTGAGATTTACAGCAAGTACAAGGAATGGGGAAAGAGAATGAACGTTACTTCTGCCGCTTCCCTCAACGAGTTGATTGCAAGCCGCAAGATAAACGACTTCATTGAAATTACAGAAATCTACCAGCAGAAGAATATCTCAAAAATCGCTTCGCAGATTGTTGAAAAGAAAACTGTCCGTGTTGTTTTGATTGCGGGTCCTTCTTCTTCCGGCAAGACAACTTCTGCTAAAAAACTTGCTCTCGAGCTGCAGGCTATGGGCTACCAGCCTAAGGTTATAAGCCTGGACTGCTATTACGTAGGCCATGACAAAACACCGCTGGATGCTGATGGAAAGCCTGAT
>SFOB01000028.1 GCA_004554075.1 Treponema sp. | reverse complement strand
TTGAAAGTTCAAAGATAGAATTATCCGGATTATCCTCCATAAGACTTCCGTCTTTCCATACAAAATTAGTGTTGTTAGCCGCAGATAACGCACGGAAGACAGAGTCCTGAAGGGCAGGCAGCCAGACTCTGAGTTTTGTGCCGAAGTCCGCATTGAACTGCTTTGAAACAGAAGCCGCATCTGGAGAAGGGGAGAGGTAAGTTCTGATTTTTTCATCGCCCTTTGTATCAGCAACTATAGCAAGCGGATGATTTGCCGGAAGTGTTCCGTAATTTTGCTGATCTGCTTCAAAGTCGTGAACGGCCCAGCTTCCCTCTTCATAAAGTCCTTCCATTAATGAAGCGTCGTTTTCGGTCATATCTGTTGTGTAAGCGTAAAGAGGTTTTACATAGTTTACGGCAAAGTCAGAAAGTGAATGAGCGCTGTACATGCTCATGTAGTTTCCAAGCTGATCCTGAATAAAGGTTACTCGTGAGTTGATATTGCTGGTGAGCGGATCGCAAGTTTGTGTCGGGTATCCGGCCGGCATTACAAGCTGAACATAAAGATTCTTCAGATGCTCAATGTCTATATCTTTTGTTGTTGTAAGTTTGAGACAAGTGAATGATTCATTTGAATTAGCCGCTATAATCTGAGCTGGTACGCTTGTATCTATCTGAATTTCAGAGTCTTCTACAGCGTTTCCGCCTGCATCAATAGAAATGATTCTGAAACACTTAGGCATGAGCATAGCAAAGCTTTCGCTGATTTCAATTTTAATTCCTGTGTTATCGCTGAACTTGATTTTGCTTGAATCAGTTACAAGTTCTTTTACAAAGATAATATAAACTGATTTTGTGTCTACTGGACTTATGATTGCGTCGAAAGATGGAGGAGTTCGGTCGATTGTTTTTGAAAGCTTACTGCGCAGACGGTTTCCCGCAAGGTCTGTAAGATAACCAAGGTTTTCGTTATATGTAAAGGCAAAGGTTGTTTCAACAGAGAGGTCTGTATCTGTAAGTCCAAGTCCAAGATAGAGGCCGTCCGGATCGTTTGCAGGACGCATTGGAGAAGATGAACCTGTGAAAAGCTGAGAGACAATAGTTGTATGTATGTTAGCAATTCCAGTCAGGAATGATGTAGACGGATTCGTGTCGTTCATAGAAGTAGAGTAGCGGAAGGCCGGCGAAATTCCAGCTTTTGTAGAGAAGCGGATTCCACCTGCTGTACGTCGGTTTTCATCTGTATCGAACTGTCGTGCACCTCCGATAATGTCGGCACAGAAGGTATATGAGGCATTCAACAGGTTAGATTTTGAAGCTTCTGAGTTTGGATTACACCATCCGATTTCTGTAAACCATTCTGCCGGGTCACTGCTGTCATAAGCTGGAGTATTGTCAAAGAAGTGGAAGTCAATTCGGTCGAGTGTAGAACCAGTACCGTTTGTATTTCCGATTGCTTCAGACATAGTGTCACTGCCCCATGCTGTGCCACTTGAGAAGCGAAGTGGTGTAAAGACTGGCTCTGAAAGATCCCAAGGACTGTAGACATCTGCATTTGAAACTGTTCCGTCTGGCTTTGTACGTGTTAATGGCAGCAAAGCTGAAGGATTAGCAGAGCTTGAATCAGAATATACCAGTGGTTCTACCTTGTAACCATCATCATATTCTTCCTGGGTGTTTGGAGTTGTTGCTTTGTCTTGTACAAGTGGTGTGGTAACGGCTTTTGCTTTTGCCCCTGTAAACTGACTTGCCTTTTCAATGTAGCCAGGCCACTTTTTGAAAGCATTTCCTGTGTAGTCCGTAATAGTTCCGTCTGTCCAGCCGGCAATAGAAATGCGGATAGAATATTCATCAAGACGATAGAGGGCGTTTACAAGTTTATCGTCACTTCCATTTGAGCCTGTGTACAGTTGAAGAGTGTTGCCAGCAGGGGCTTCAAGATTTGCAAGACCTGCAAAAGTGAGAGTATCAGATTCTGAACTTGTGTTTACAGCTCCAAAGGAACTTGTTACTGGAATATTTACAGCGTTATCAGGAATTGTGTCCGAATTAAATGTAACTGGTTCAGAATATCTGAACTCAATAAAGTTATGTGCATCATAATCATACTGACTGTTTTCACCATCAGAAGTTTTATATGAATCATGCATCTCCTGTCCGGTACGTACAGTCCAGAGAACCGGACCTGTCTTGTCGAGCACGTATGTTTCATTGCCAGTATTTTCATTTGTTCCGTAAGAATAGCCTGGAGTAGTGGTACGAGTACTATAGTTGTTGAGACGTTTTCCCCATCTGTTTGTAATTATATAATTTGTGCCGCTGAGTGAACGTGGAATATCAATATAAGGAATTGATGATTTATGATTTCCATTGCGGTCTGAACTGAGGCTGCTTCTTCCAGTTGAATTTCCTGTTGCATCGGTATTCCATGAATCAGGAGCTTTGAGATAGAGTGAATAACGACCGTTAGTTAGTTCTATATCTTTGTTTTTGTCTTTAATCAGATTTGCATCCTGACAATCCGGTGTTGAATAAATGCCTGTAAAGGCTGTGCTGGCCGATGCAGTTCCCTTATAGGTGAGGAAAGAAAGTGAGTTTATAATTTCGTTGTAAAGATTTCGTACAGGAGCATTAAACTCAACGTATATTGCATTATCGCGTACTGTCCATGCATTAAGAATCTCGAAATCATCAAAGTTCCAGTTAGTATTGCCAGAATTGTCAGTACATTCATAAGCAACAACTTTTGCTGGTGCGGTATCATCAGTGGCTGTAGAAGTGTCCTGATGGCAGCTTACTTTACAATTGCTTACTTCTGTTTTGATTGCTTCTGCGAAACCTTTTTCAGAATCACTTGTTTTTGTCAGCTTGAGGTTCCATTCGCCTGTACCATTAAGAGAGAGTCCATTTGCATAGAAGTTTTTACCTGCCTGCATTGTTGCACCAGATGAAATAGTTACTTCTCCATTGTAAGGTGTGGCCTTGAAGTCTGTTGTAAAGTTAGCAGCTGAAGGTCTTGTCTGACTGTAAAGATAAATGCTATCGATACCTGTCTGAGGGTCCATAGTTGTATAATCAGATCCAAGAAGAATTATGTCACCAGTAGTTTCAGCAGTGCTGCCTTTTGTATCCAGACTTCCGTCAAGAGATACTTTTCCAGAATAAAGTACAAAGTTGTAAGATTTGACTAACGAGTCGGTGTGAGTATTTATATTGATGATATTTGTATCAGTTGTATCTACAATGATATTTTTATTTGTTTCGATTTTCTTTCCGCTGCCTGCAGAGAAACTTCTAGGAGTAGCGTTGTCAGTAATATAAATATCTCCATTAAAAATAGCATCACCTGTTCCATTAAAGCTTGCTTTGAAAATAGAACTGCCGGTTCCGTTGTTTGTAAAGCCCTCTCCATAAGTTGCATTTCCATTGAAGGAAACGTTTTTGGTTCCTGCATTTATAGTGAGTTTGTTACAGTACAAATTAGGATTAAAGGTGATTGCTTCGGAACTTGAGATGTTTACAGTACCAGTCATTATTGCTGATGGTGTTGCTTTACTATCACCAATTGTAACAGTATTGGAGAAAATGTTGTCTGCTTCAAAAGTAATGTTTTGACCGGCTGTCTTGCAAACTACATTATAAAATTTATTTTTTCCACTTACGGTTGTGAGAGGGGAGGCAGCAGGTGCAGTTGCGTTGTCAAATGTAATTGTACCCGCTGTTGCAGTAAAGTTTTGAGTTGATGTTGGACTAGACCAGCTTGGACCACTCACGATGAAAGAGGAAGTAGTAGTTACTTTAGCAGAAGAAGAAATAAGTACATTGTAGAAATTTGTTGAGCTGTTAGTTGTGAGTTCTTGATCTGTTCCGTTACCATTAAAGTTTACTGTTCCACTTGAGTGGTCGAAGTTTGTGGAAGATAAATCAGCATTGGCCTTGAATAAGGTTTCTCCCTTTGATGCAGTAAGACTTCCGTTGCCAGAATAGTTGGCAGAGAATGTAAGAGTCTTTTTTGCATCTGTTATATCACCTGTAAGACTTCCGTTATTTTCTATCGCTGAATTGAAAGTAGCAGCTCCGGCACAAGAGACTGTTCTTCCATTTAGAATAGTTACAGCTGGATTAATGATAATATCATCCTGAAGAGTAAAACTGCTTGTAGTGGCTGGAGTAGATTTTCCAAAAGTCAGAGCCTTGTATGAACTGTTAATCTTGAAAACATTAAACTTCGTTTCAGTAGAATTTTGAGAATCGATTTCTGTATCTTGATTTAGTTTTAATTCAGAAAGCGTGATTGCTGCTGTGCCGCTTGCTATTGTGCTTTTGAGATAAGAAGTGTTCAGCGTCAGAGTCTTGCCTGAGCCGGCAATATTTTCAGAAAAATCAATTTCTGGAGCAGTCATTGTTACAGGAGTTTGTAAAGTAATTCTTCCATTGTAAGTTTGATTTCCAGTAGTCGAAATTGTTTCTGTGGCTGATTCAATTACTGTGTTTGCATTTATCGTGAGTGAAGTGTTTGTACCACTTCCGTTTATATTTCCTTGGAAGGTGATAGTGCTATTGTTTACAGATGGCGTTATGGTCTTTGCTGTGAGATTTGTCGAAGCTCCGAGACTTACAGTGCTTTCGTAGGTTTGATTTCCGCTTGTGATAACATTTGCGCAGTTGATTTCCAGAGGTCCCTCTGATTTCAAAGAAGTGAGGGCATTGCTGTTACCAACATTACCTGTAAAGATAGTTTTTGTTGTGCCTTTTACTATCAGGTCTGCGTTTCCATCAATTGTGGAATCAAAAGTAATTTGTGTTCCTTCAAGCCTGTGACTTGAATAAGGTGTTGTGCCTAGGGTAACTGCTCTTTTATAGTTTTGATTATTTGAGGTTTTAATTGTGTTACAATTAATTACAAGTGGACCGTTTAAGGTTATATCTTTAAGGGGAACACTTCCATTTATATTTCCATTGAAAGTTATCTGTGAGGTATTTGATTTAAGAGTTAATGTGTCTTCATCAGTTGTAGTTCCGTATATAGCTCCTTTGTAGGTTTGTGTACCTGGAGTAATAGTTGAAGTATCAATAGTTACATCACCGGAAATCTGTAAATCGTAAGATTCAAAAGAGGCTGCATAAATGTTTGCATTAGTTAGAGAGGTAAGTTTACCGTCAGCTCCTAGTGTTATAGCTACTGCATAAAGAGTACCTGTAATTTGAGTTGGTCCTGCAGTGTGAGTTACATTATTTGAGAATGTTATTGAGTCTGTATTTGCGTCTCCAAAGGTTACCTGACCAGCAGTCTTAAACTCAACATCATTTGTGATAGTACCGCCACCGTTGAAGGCTATTGTACCTGTTGTATTTTCAGCTGCAAGTGTTGTTATAGTTGGCGCACCTGCAAAGATAGTCTGAGCTCCGCTTGTGATTGTGAAGTTTGTTACTGTAAGATTTGTATTTACTGTAAGGCTACTAGTTCCTGTTTTTGCTTCAATATTTGAATAAGATTGTGCACCAGCATTAAAAATCTGTCCTTCTGTGCCTGTGAAAATCAGTTTACCAGCTCCGCTAACATCGGCTGTAGATGTAACATTGCCCTTTACAGAAATGCTTTTATCTGCTGCGATTGTTGTTGCTGCATTAATTGTAAGAACTTTTGAAACTTCAATATCTTCAGAGACAGAAGCTGCCGCTTTGATGGTAAGATTTCCAGAAGTAAAAAGTTTTTCTGAAACAACAGCATCAGCCCTATTCAAGATCAGATTTACATACTGCTTGCCATCTGTGTCAGTATCTCCATCCCAGACAAAATGGGTTGTAGTGCCAGATCCTGTATATTCAACAGTAGGGGCATCTCCATCTGATGTATCATTTGTCGTTATTCCGTCTATTTGAGAGGCAATTCCATTTAATCTTACAAGTCCTTTATTTTGAATTTCCCCAACTTTGATTAGTTGATCAGCTAAATCAAGGGTAGCCCCTGCATCAACAATAATATTGGCCTTTTTGGCAGAGCCGTTATAGGTAGTATTCAAATCAAGCTCAGCAATCAGGCTAGGGTAGTTGTTTGCATCTGAGACTGCAATTTCAATTTTTTTAGCACCTTTTGTAGGAATGACTCCGTATTCCCAGTTTGTGGTTGTATTCCAGTCTGTTGAAGTAGTACCAAGCCATTTGTAATCCATGTCTGGGAAATTCCAGTGAGTATTATTTCCGGCATCGGTACTATTGAATGCAACGAAGTTTGTTCCTGGGGCAGGTGTACCCGGGGTGTTATTTGTAGAATTTTTTACAATTAAAAACTCAAGTACAGGTTCGTTTGTACAGCGGATATTCCAGTTGCTTGTAGAAGTGAGAGTGAGTTTAGCGTCCGCTGAACTTCCTGTTAATGTCATACTTGTTACTTGCTGACTTGTTCCAGCGGTAAATGTAATTGTTTTGCCACCAAGTCCGCTTGCTGTGAGAGTTCCTATTTCATTGTCTCCCAGAATGGATAAAGGATCTGTTCCACTTAAAAAAAGTGTTCCATTTATTTTATTATTATCCGCTATGCTTGCGGCTCCAGTAACAGTGAGATTGTTGAAGGTTTTTCCACCACCATTAAATACAGCCGGGGCATCACCCTTATTTTCTGCTGTAAGAATTATTGTGCCGCCATGTGCGTCAAAGCTTCCGTTTGTTAAATTCAAATCATCCTTAAATGTCATTTCGCCGGCAGAGGCGGTTAGGGTAGTTCCCGTAGATGTTACAAGTTTTGGATTAATTTCAACATCGCCGCTAAAGGTGTTGTTTCCGCTTGTGGCAATGGTAAGGGTTTTTCCGTTGCCATTTAGAACAGGAATGTTATAAGTGATATTCGAGGTGTTTTCAGTTTGTATTTTTGTGTCAGCGGCAAAGGTCAGAGCACTTAAAGTAATTGCAGCTGAACCAGAGGCTGCAGCGGTGCTTTTTAAGATTTCTGTATTTATTGTAAGAACTTTTCCAGTTCCAGAAATATCTCCAGAAAAATCAATTTCCTTTGCAGAAATCTCTTTTCCAGTTACTCTAATTGTAAGTGGCGCATTTATTTTAAGAGTTTTTAATCTTCCGCCTGTTGCTTTTCCAACATTATCATTAATGGTAACAGCGGATGCTGTAAGGGTAAGCTCCTGTGTTTCTGAAGTACTTCCGTTAATTGTTCCATATTCTTGTGCACCAGTATTACCTGTGCTGATAGTTGTATCTCCAGTTGCTACAAGATTTTTTGCAGAGAAACCTGCTGCATTGATGTTTCCATTTACAGAGGTTTTTCCTGTTGTTGAGGTGTGTTCGAAGGTTTCGCCAAATGTTACTGGAATTATATTATCTGAACCATCTTTTTTTGAACCGTCAAAGGTTACGCTTCCGTTTGTTTTCAATGTTACGGCTTTTGAAATATTTGCGCCTTTGTTGAAGATTATGTTACCGCCAGTTGTATCGTCAGAGAGGTTTGTTATTGTTGGAGTGCCATTGAAGGTTGTAGAAGTGGCATTTGTGATTGCACAGTTTGTGATTGTTGTATCACCACTTATAATTGTTGTACCGTTTGTAATTTTCAGGCTTGTAATGCTGTAATCACTATTCTTTATTGTAAGTGAACTGCCAGTGTGGTTTATTGTAATATTCTGATAAGTTTTGCCAGTGGTTGGGCTAAACTCAATCGTTTCATTTCCCTGGAATATGAGTGTGCTTGTATCGCTCGCGTTTGCAGCCGAAATATTTTCAGCTGCAATAACCGAATTCTGAACTTTTATATTCTGCCTTAAGATAACAGGACTATGGAAATTGAGCTTGTAATCAAAGTAATCGAATGTATCAGAATCTGAAAAAACAAGATTTCCAGTAGACTCATTTTTTAAATGAAGTGTTCCGGTCGACTCAAAAGAAAACTTTGAATCAATACCTGAAGGAATATTTACGTTTGCATCTGCTGTTGCTGGAATAATAATCAGATTTACATCTGCAGAAGAGATAATATTTTTATTTGAGCTGCTTCCATTAAAGGTAAAAGTTTTAGACTTGAGAGTTGTTTCTGCACTTACAGAACAAGAGCCTCCATTTTTTATGGTTATATTGTCTGCTACTATTGTTGTTGGTGAGGTAATCTTCCAGCCAGATTTAGAGATAATCAAATTATTGTAATCAGTTGCTCCAAAATCTGTAATGATTCCACCTGTTCCATTACCTGCATATTCTACCGAACCTTGAGATACATCATTTATTGCTATGTCTGTGCTGTTTGTAATACGGCCATTACCTGTAAAAATAATAGTTCCAGCATTTGAGAGAATTGAGTTTGCTGGGCTTGCACCAGTGTTGTCGGTACCAGAGAGCTTAAGTGCATTTGCTTGCAGTGTTACAGAAGCTTCGCTTTCAATAGATAAAGTTCCACCCTCACAAGCATCTGTAATTACAGGCTTGTTTTCTTTTGATGGAATTATAATTCTGCTGTCTCTAACAGGAGTATAACCGATATCCCAGTTATCTGGATCTTCCCAACTACTGCTCTCAGAGCCATCCCATTTGAATACAAATTTTGATAATGGCCTTATAGCCCAGCCATTATGCATTACTGTGAGATATTGTGCATCTGCCGTACCTGCTGAAGGCACACAGTCGCTAATAGGATCTGTAAAAGTCTTTAGAGAAACAGAATCTCCGATTTTAAGAAATGAAGCGGTTAGTGAACTTGTGTCAAAGGTGCCGCTGCCTGCAAGTTCAAGTTCTGAACCGTCTATTCCCGAAAGTGCAATTGAGCTTGCAGTAATTGTTGCATTATTCGTGATTGTCTTACCAGACATATCATTTGACGCAATTGCACTAAAACTTGTTGTTAATGAATATTTACCTGATATTTCAGCGTTAGTGTTATTAAGAACAATTGAGCCTTGGTTAGAGGTTATTGTATTGCTTGCTGATAATACAGTATTTCCACCGCTGCCATTTAATTTTATTGTTCCGCTACCTGAAAAAGAAGTTGCAGTTAGTGAAGCAGAAACGTTTATAGTTCCATTGTTTTCTATATTGATATTCAATGTTGTGTCAGTTGCAACGGTAAAGTTTTTTCCTGTGCCGACAATGTATTTTCCGTCGCCTGTTATTTTTTCATCAAATGCAGTTGCATCTGTGATGGTTAGTGAACCGGTTTCTGACACTGTTACTTGTGCGCTGTTATCAATTGAAATTGATTTTACAGTTATATCACCAGAAATAACAGGAGCTGGATTTCCTGAATTTATAATTACATCATTAGTTGAAGTTGGAACAGCTGTTGGTGGAAGCCAGTTTTCTTTTTTCTCCCATTTTGTGCCGTCTGTAACATCTGAACCATTCCAGACAATCTGCTCTGCATCTACAACTGCCCAACCGGTTGGGGTTCCAGTACTGTGTTTTGCATAAGCGCTTCCGGTGCTGTCGGCATTTATTGAAGGACCATCTCCAGGGAAATTTAGATATTCGGCAACAAGAGTTTTTGTTAATTTCAAATCTCCTGCACCGCTGACTGTCAGAGCACTTGTGCCTGTTCCATGACCTGATAAAGAAACGTCTCCTGTAATAGTTTGAGTACCAGTTACGGAAAGAGATTTGCCGTCAAGATCTTCGGCGGTAATGTCTTTAAAAGTATTCGCTCCTGATAATGTGATGTTATCAGAGAATGTTGCTGAATCGATATTTGTACCTGACAACTCTGCAGTGTCAGAAAAAGTTGCAGTTGTTATTATAGTATCCGAAACTGTAGCCGAAGCAGAAAACTCACCAGTTGTAATTGTTGTTGTTCCACCACCTTTTACAACTGATGCAAGGTTTCCTTCTAAGCGGTTAATTGTAATTTCATGTGTTGTGTCTTTGTTTTCGAAGGTAGCATTTGCTCCGTTGAGTATGATAGTTCCACCGCCACTGTAAGGGGTGAAACCTTCTTCTGTGTTTGAGAATTTCGGAAGGGTAAAGGAAGATGTAACTTCTATTGTGCTGGTGTTAATTATTGGGGTTAAAACACCTGTGTTGCTGTATGCTTTTTCATCGGCAGTTCCAATTTGTATTGTGCCTGCGTTGATAGTTCCAGAATTTACAAGTTGAGCACATCCTGCATTTCCATTTCCGCTTAAATCTATGATACCAGTTGTTCCAGCATTTATTGTTCCGGCATTTTCTATTTTACTGGCCGGAGTACCATTTTCTGCAGAGTGATATATTCCTCCAGTAGTTAGTGTCTTTCCATAATCTATCTTTAGTGTGACTCCGCTGTGGGTGTCTAGGGTTCCGGTGCAGGTAACTTTTACATCAATTTCAAAGGTGCCGATAACATCATCTGTTGCAGAAGCTCTTGTAAGGTTTACAGCGGGCGAGCCTGTTCCAATTGTAAGTTTATCAGCTGACCCGTTTTTTTCTGAAAGCTTTACAGTAAAATTGCTGGATACCTGATTTGCCTCTTTGTCTGGTTCCATTTTAATTGAAGTGGCTGAACAGTTTCCATTTATTTCAATAATTGTTTTTCCCCAGACATAAAGTTTTCCAAGTTCTGCGTTTACTGGAGTTGTAAGAGTATAAGTTGGAGTGTTATTTGTGTTATAAAAATATAAAGTACCGTTATTTGTAAAAGTGGCGGGATATGAAGATGTCAGATCAGATAAATCAGCATTACATGAAATAAATAGGGAGGCATCTGTTTGTATTTCAATTCCAGCTACCTTGTTTGTATAACTTGTTATAACAGGATAGTCTGTTAATCCTGCTGGAATGAGAACAGAATCTGTATTCGTAAAAGGTAGGCTTGGATGATCGCCAAAGGAATCTTCCCAGTTATCCTCGTTATCCCAGTCGGTATCATAAGCTCCCGTCCATGTATATGTCTCTGCCCACGCACCAAAACACAGTGCTGCAAATACAAAAAGCGAAGCAACGAGTTTGCGGAATCGAGATGTTGGCGTTTTTAGACAGTTATACATATCCATTATCATTATCGGCATATTATTTTAACATATATAGAAGATTTTTCTACAATTTAAAGGGGGAGACTGGTCTGGAAAATTGGGGCTGTAGGTAAGATGCCTGTTAAATCGAGACTTTTGATTTTTTGCAGGCTGGAAAACTTGGGGGGCAGGGGGTTGGCCTGCAAAATCTAGAAATATTAATTTTTGCAGGCTAGTAAAGGGGTGTTTTCAAATAACCGGCCTGCAAGATTGGAAAATCGGAAGTTTTGCAGGCTTTTACAAGCTGTTTGCGGGGGCTTGAAGGCTGCAGAGAATCTTTTGTGGCTCTTTTAAGCCTGCAAAAATAAAGAAATTTCAAAACTGCAGGCTCAAATACCCATCAATTGCCTTCTGCCAGCCTGCAGTTTTGGGAAAAATCAAAATCTGCAGGCCCAAGCCCCTTCAAAAGCTAGCTGAAATGTCAGTAATTGTAAAAAACCTCCGCACCTTTCAGCACAATTATAGAATAATTCAATTAATTGGGGAGATTTCATCTATATTTATATGAAGGAAGGTGGTATTCTAGTATTATGGCCACACGAATCATAAATCCAATCTTACCGGGCTTTTATCCGGATCCTTCCATCTGCGAGGCGGGGGGATATTATTATCTTGTTTGTTCTTCTTTTTCTTATTTGCCGGGGCTGCCGGTTTTTAAGAGCAAGAATCTTGTTGCCTGGGAGCAGATTGGTAATGTTATTGACCGGCCGGAACAGCTGGATTTTACAGGCGCCGGGGTTTCACGCGGGCTTTTTGCGCCTACAATCCGCTTTCATGAGGGCAGATTCTACTGCATTTGTACTCAGGTTGATAAAATAGGTAACTTTTTTGTAACAGCTGACCATCCGGAAGGTCCCTGGTCTAATCCGATCCCGATTGAGGGCGCGGAAGGTATTGATCCATCCCTCTTTTTTGATGATGACGGCACTGTCTGGTATACGGGAACCCGCCCGGCACCGGAAGGCCCTAAGTACGAGGGTAACTGGGAAATCTGGATTCAGAAGATTGATTTGAACACGGGAAAACTCTACGGAGATTCTAAAGGAATCTGGCGGGGTGCCCTTAAAAACTGTGTCTGGCCGGAAGGTCCTCATATCTATAAGGTAAACGGAACTTATTATCTGCTTCATGCCGAAGGCGGCACGGGACCGAATCATGCGGTTTGTGTTGCCCGCTGCCAGACGATTGACGGGGAGTGGGAGGGAAAGCCTTCTAACCCGATTCTGACTCACCGGCACCTGGGAAACACTGCCCGAATCCGCAATGTTGGCCATGCAGATCTTGTCTGCGCTGATAATAAATGGTGGATGTGCTGCCTTGCCTCCCGCCCTTACGGAGAAGCTGGTCACCGCTTCTGCAATATGGGGCGCGAAACCTTCCTTGTTCCCGTTATATGGGAAGAAGGCTGGCCAGTTGCCAGTTGGGAGACCGGCCTTGTTGAAAATGCCTACAGCCTTAGTGGCCATGTTGTAAACCGTGATTTTGATGATTCTAATGCGGTGAGCTTTCCTGCAGTTGATGATTTTAACAGCGAAGAGCTTGGCCTTTACTGGTTGAGCCTTAGAAGACCGGCCGCAGACTTCTGTAACTGCAGGGAAGAATCCGGGGTTTTAAGGATTTATGCGGGCGAGACGATTACCGGAAATGGAAATGTTTCTATGCTGCTTCGCCGCCAGACCAGCTTCAGTTACGAAGCGAGTACAAGGCTGATTGCTCATTTTGATGAAAATGAAGATGCGGCCGGCCTTGTTTTGTTCCAGAATGAAAGTTTTAATTACCGCCTGCAGATTGTTCTTAAAGGAAAAATTATTGTTCTGCAGCTTGTGAAAACTCAGGCAGGCCAGGAAGAGATTCTTGTAGAAGAAGTAATGACCGGCGGCCGCAAGGTGGTTCCGATTACGCTTCGTGTAGTTGCCGAACACCAGAAGCTCCGTTTTGAATATGGTCCTGATGAGCGCAATATGATGCTGCTTACAGAAAATATTGATGCTTCTATTTTGAGTACTGATGTGGCCGGCGGCTTTGTTGGTACTGTCGTAGGCATGTTTGCGACAAGCGGCGGCGACTACAAAGAGAAAAAGTTTTTTGCAGATTTTGACTGGTTCCGCTACGAAAATAGTGGCAGAGAATGGATTTGTTGAGTTATAATAGATTGATATTGTGAACGACAATGCAGGGGCGTTGCGGGGGCAGAGCCACCGCAGAGAGGGTAGCGAGCAACGACGTGCGAGCGAGGGGGAGACTTCCCCCTCCTAAGGAGATACATTCATGAAGGGTACTTTCAAAATTAAGGGAATCGTAGGATCGGGAATGGTTCTGCAGCGAAATAAGATTAACTGCATTTACGGAACGGCAGAGGTTTACTCTGACGTTATTATGGAATTCCGCGGTACTACATCTATAACCCAGTCGGACGAGGACGGAAACTGGAAGATAGAATTCAGTCCGGGCGAGGCTGGCGGACCTTTCGAAATGAATATTAAGTGCGATGACCACCGCGTTGAGTTTAAGGACATTTACGTTGGTGAGGTTTGGGTAAGCTCGGGCCAGTCGAACGCTCAGCTTCCTATGGAGCGCATGAAGTTTTCTTATCCGGAAGAATTTATGCAGCCTCGTAATGAGCGTATCCGAATGCTCACTGTGCCTATTAACTGGTCGCTCGACGGTGAAAAAGATGAAATCCTTGATGTGGGCTGGCAGTCTAATGCTGATGAGGGCACAAAGGCTGAGGGTATAAGCGGCGGTGTAAACTGGGTTTGTGCTTCTCCGGAAACTCTGGGCTCTATGTCTGGTACCGGCTACTTCTTTGCAAAAAAACTTTCCAGCGAGCTTGATGTTCCTGTTGGAATTATTAATGCCAGCCAGGGCGGTTCTCCTGTTGCTTCATGGCTCAGCCGCCAGGCCCTGGAAGAAATGGGCGATAAAAAAGAGTACCTGAATCAGGTTGTGGAATATCTGGCTGAGGGAAGGGCTGCCGCAAAGCAGAAAGAAATGGCGGAAAATCAGAAGGAGTGGAACGACGAGCTTTATGGCGCGGCTGCTGCTCCGGAGAAAATGTTTGATGAACTCTGTGAGGAAGTTGACGGCTGGCATACTGTTCAGGTTCCTGGAAACTTTGACGTTGAAAGTGCCGGCTTCTACTGGTTTAAAAAGGTGATTGAGCTGACTGCAGAACAGGTGCAGCATTTTAATACTTTTAAGACCTGGCTCTGGATGGGAACAATTGTTGATGCTGATACAGCCTGGGTGAATGGCGTAAAGGTAGGCGAGACTCCATATTGTTACCCGCCACGCCGCTACCCGGTTCCGGCTAATACATTGCACGAGGGTAAAAACGTTATTGCCCTTCGCGTTCAGAAAAACAGCAAGAATGGTCCTCTCCGCTTCTTTACAGAAAAGCCTTACTACTTATTTACTGATAATACTTTTGTTGCCCCTTGTGCTTACAGAAACCTCGAGGAACGAACTGAATCTTTGTATCCGCTTGACGGCGAGAGAATTGATTTGAGCGGCGAGTGGAAGATGAAAAAAGATGCCCAGGTGCGTGACTGTCCTGCCGGTATGTTCTTTGAGTGGCTTCCTACAGCTCTTTACAACTCTATGCTGGCTCCTTGTCTTAAGCATGCGGTTTCTGGTGTCCTCTGGTATCAGGGTGAATCTGATGCTATGCATCCGGCTGAATACAAAGACATGCTTCTTAAGATGATTGATTTGTGGCGCCACAAGTTTGTTTATGGTTCTAAGCAGCTTCCTTTCGTTATCGTTCAGCTTCCTAACTGGAGCGATGGCTGGAACGAAGACATTGCAAGTAAGGACGGCGGCTGGGCAAATATCCGCCAGGTGGAAGCTGATGTTGCAGAAATTGCCGGCGACACTGGTCTTGTTGTTGCAATTGATGCTGGTGAATGGAACGACCTTCACCCGGAAAAGAAAAAGACTATTGGTTCCCGTGCTGCAAAAGAGGCTCTGCGTATTGCTTACGGCAAGAACTTTATCTCACCTTCGCCTAAGGCTGACTACTGTGAATATAAGCATGGCCGCTTCCGTGTTCGCTTTGACTGCGGAAACTCTGCCCTGGTTGCTCATACTGTACGCGGCAAGCGTGCAGACCTTAACAGCGAAAGCAAAGACAAGGTTGTTTACGGCTTCAGCCTCTTGTACAGCAAGAAGGGCAATGAAGGTGTAATAGAGGCAGATGCCAAGCTGATTGATGATTACACTGTTGAAGTTGATGTGCCTCGCGGAATAGGCGATGTGCTCGAGCTTCGCTACCTCTGGGCAGACAGCCCGGCTCCGGTAAATCTTTATTCAAGAAACCAGTTACCGGCTACACCTTTCAGAATTATTCAGAAGTAAAGTGTGTACTTACTGATGGAATAGAAAACGGAAATTTAAAAAAATAACGGGCGCGAGCGAAATCGCGTCTTCAAACTGCATTTGGGCGTTCGCGAGCCGAAGGCGAGTCGGATACTACTTACGCCCAACCGCAGTTTGCAAGACGCGATACAGCGGGAGCCCGTTATTTTTTTAGAGAACTCTACTCTTTACCATTCCAGCAGTAAGTACACAACTTCTCATGTGGAAGCCCTGTTGAATCCAGCATGTCGTCGAGTCTGTGGAAGCGCAGGGTTGTGAAGTGCAGCTGCTTTCTGATTTCTTCTACCATTTTTGCGTATTCAGGAGTGTCAGGATCGCAGTATTTTGCAAGTGTTTCTTCGCTTACGTTTTCCCCTTCAAAGTCGCGGATAATGCGGCGGGTAATCAGATCCATCTCACTCTTTGAGCGGCTGAAATTCAAATATTTACAACCGAATACGAGAGGTGGGCAGGCTGGTCTAATATGTACTTCCTTAGCACCGCTTCTGTAAAGGTAGTCTGTAGTTTCGCGAAGCTGAGTTCCGCGTACAATCGAATCATCAATCAAAAGAATCTTTTTTCCTTCAATCAGCTGCTGAATAGGAATAAGCTTCATATGTGCAACCTGATTTCTGATATCCTGATTTGTAGGCATGAAAGAGCGAGACCAGGTTGGTGTGTATTTGATAAATGGACGTGTAAATGGAATGCCGCTCTCGTTTGCATAACCAACGGCGTGGGCGGTTCCACTGTCTGGAACACCGGCAACTGCGTCCGGATGTACTGAATCTTTGTCGCGGCAGGCAAGAAAGCGGCCGCAGTTGTAGCGCATAGCCTCAACGTTTACGCCTTCGTAGCAGGCAGTAGGGTAGCCGTAGTAAATCCAGAGGAAGGTACAAATCTTCATCTCTTTACCAGGCTGCTGGAGAATCTCCATTTTGTCGGCATTAAAGAAAACAATCTCGGCAGGTCCCAGTTCGTGATAATCAGTGTAGCCAAGATTCATATAAGCATAGTTTTCAAAGCTTGCACAGTAAGCACCGTCTTTGTGACCAATCTGAATTGGAGTACGTCCAAGCTTGTCGCGGGCAGCATAGATTCCGTCTGCTGTCAAAATCAGCATGGAAATAGAACCCTTGATTTTTTCCTGAACAAACTTAATACCTTCAACCATTGTGTCCTTGTGATTCAAAAGGGCAACTATAAGTTCAGTCTGGTTGATTTCACCGCCGCTCATTTCAAGGAAGTGTGTATAGCCGGAATTAAGAACTTCTTCAACAAGTTCGTCCTTATTAGTTACAATTCCGACAGTTGTGATTGCAAAGTTTCCAAGGTGAGAGTGCACAAGCAGAGGCTGAGGTTCAAAGTCCGAAATACAACCGATTCCCATTTTGCCGTGCAGGTCTTCCATATCATTTTCAAATTTTGTTCTGAATGGAGAGTTTGTAATATTATGGATGGAGCGTGAAAAGTGCCCGTCCGGAGTTACAACGGCAATACCGCCGCGTCTGGTTCCCAAGTGAGAGTGATAGTCCACCCCAAAAAACAAATCCAACGAACAGTCTTCTTTCGAAGCAACTCCAAAATATCCGCCCATTTCAAACTTCCTAAAAAATAAATATGCGGACATTATATTGATTTTGAGGAATTATTGCAAACACAGTATCATTTTATTTATTCTAGGGTGTTTTACCTATATGGTGTAATAAATACATTAAAAAAATATTAAGGGGAATAAAATGAAACTTCTAAGAAAAATTACAATTTTCGCTCTTATTGCGTTGCTGGTGTCATCATTTACAGGATGTGGCTTTATTTTGGGGGATGCTGAATATTATTCAGCACATTGGGGTAGTGAAAAACGCGGCCGTGAGAAAGCAGAGCAATTAATCACTTATATAAATAATAAAGATTCTGCCGGAATAAAATCGATGTTTTCGCCAAAAAACAGGAGAAATAATAAAAATCTTGATATTAAAATAAATGAATTACTTGCAGTTTTTCCAGATGGACTTTCTGAGTATGAAATTTCACCTCTTGTTGGTGGTCAATGCGAAACGGAATCCTGGTCTGTAAAAACTAATGAAGAAAGTGTTGATATTTTCATACCAAAGATGGGTGCTAATACAAGTGACGCAGATAAATATATTGTAATTGAGTACACTCATATCAATCATTATCATGAAGATCAGGTTGGTGTAAATTTTATAAGATATTGTGACTGGACTGATGAAGATAATGAAAAAGAAATAGTTATTGGCAGCAAGTGGGACAGTTATTAATAAAGTGATTTAAGCATCAATTGCAAATAAGGCACCAGGTAGTGGCTGAGCACCTGCGAGAAGAAAAGACTGCTGAGCCACTGTCTGCTGAATCTGTTTCTGATACTGTTCAATGAGGGCCTGAGCCTGGTCATCACTTATGTCTGTAATAGATTCCTTAGGCTGATTTTTGATAGCCGACATGCGGTCTATAAGTGAGTTTAAGATTCTGATTTTGCTGATTGAAACGCCCTGCTGGCCGTTGCCTGCAGCAACTCCGGAAACATGGTCAAAGTGAGAGTAGAGAAGAGCGTTGCGGCTTACAGGAACATAAAGCTTTCCTGCGGCACCACCAATGGCCCCGCTGTACGAATAAGCATTACTGAAATTTCCGATTGCGCTAGTCATTTTTAATTCTCCAACCTCTCCCACTTTTTGGGCTTCTACTTTGATTTTCGGAGCCTGGGGAAAAAAGATTAGAAATAAATTTGTGAGTTTAACTCTGTATTTTTCTATAAAAAACAAGGTTAAAATAAGTTATACCCCAGATTTCTTGTAATCTGGGACAAGGAGTGATTCTATGAAAAAACTTATTTTGACTTTTGTAAGCTTGCTTTTTGCGGCATGTATTTTTGCCCAGAATGTAAAACCCTATGTGTTCGATTTGAACAGTATTCCGTCTTCGAATGAGCAAAAAACAATAAGCTTTAATAAAGTCACCAGAACTTTTACTGTAAATGGAGATGCAGAAGAGTGGAAAGGACTTGGAATCTGGCCTTATGGTGGAGTTAATATTTCTGAATATAATATTGTCCGAATTAAATACAAAGTACCGGGCGATTATGGCTTCCATCTTGTTTTAGAATATGAAGATGATGAAATTTCCTGGACAGATAAAACTTTTTACTGTCCTTCCTATCTTACAGAAATGGTAATACCGCTTAAATCCGGACAAAAGAAAATAAATGGAATTCATTTTGCTGCAAGCTGGAACATTGATAGTATGAAGTTTACTGTTGAATCCGTAACTTTTGAAAGGGTAGCAAATCCTGTAAAAACAAATATTCATGCAAGTAATGAAGCTCCTGTAATTGATACTGCACAAAGCGGAACATTTGATGATAAACTCACCGCCTGGGATTTTGTACAGACTCTTGGCCCTGGATATCAATATCAGTCTTTTTGTTTTAATGAAATTTCACTTGATTTTGGAATGGATATTTATCATCCCTGGGGAGAACCAAAAGCTACAAAAGAGTTTTTTGATTTTGTAAAAGCAAAAGGTTTTACAACACTCAGGCTACCATTTAATCCGGGAAATCATTTTGTTGATGATAAGCATACTATTGATCCTCGTTTTATAAAGGAACTTAAACAGGTAGCCGATTGGGCTATTGAAGATGGTATGAATGTAATTCTCTGTGGCTTTTTCTGGCCTCGCCAATTAGAAGAAGATTACAATCCGGACCGTGTTCGTTATGAAGGTATCGTTGTAAATGAAAAATATCAGAAACAGGGAGAAGAATTCCTTCGCGATGTATGGAAGCAGATTGCAACAGCTTTTAATAATTCTTACGATGAACGTTTGATTTTTGAAACACTCAATGAATGTGGCGATGATCTTCATCCGGAGCATAATCATAAGCCGCAGGAGGATTGCCCTGTCTGCAAAAAAGATTTTGATATAATCAACAGATATAATCAGGTTACGCTGGATACAATCCGCGCTACAGGCGGCAATAATGCCAAACGCTTTGTAATGGTAGAAGCTTATGGCGGGGCAGTGGAGACACTTTGCAGCAAGTCGTTTAAGCTTCCAAAGGATAAGGCAAAGAACAAACTTATTCCAACCTTCCATTCTTATTTGATGGGAGCTGTAGAAGATGATATGAAAATGTTCTATTCTTCCGGTGTCAAAAAAGCTGTTTCTAAAACTTTTGAACTTCTGGATAAAAGTTATTTTTCAAAACATATTCCAGTTTGTATTTCTGAAATGGGAACCTTCCGTGCTACACCGGTTTTGGAAAAAATAAATTTTGTAAATGATTTTATGGCTGAGGCAAATAAGAAGGGGCGTTCTTGTGCAACTGTGCATCATTTTGATCCTGGAGCTGGACAAAAATTAATGGGCTTCCGCTATTACAACAGAAAAACAATGGAGTGGGAACAGTCTGAATATCTTGATACATATATTTATGCCGCTCAGGGAAAGAAGTTTCCATTAAGCGAAGATTTTATTAAAAAGAATGAAGCCAAGGTTCAATCTATTGTCGGCAAAAATCTTCTGAAAGCGCCGGTTCAAATTAAAGACTTTGATAATTCTGCCAGTATAAAGCCTGACCTTTTAATTCGTTCTGTTCCCGCAAAATACAAGCTTGAAATTAATGTGGAAAAACTTGCAGCCGATTCTATTCTTCAATTAGGTTTTGCAGATTGGGAAGAAAAGTGGCACGACTTTGTAAAAGAAAAAAATGTCACCGTGAAGGGCGGAATTATAAAAGACGGCTGGTGTATTGCAGTAAAAGACGACGTAGTGACAGTAACTGTTGATGAAGCCCTTGCCGCAGAACTGGAAGGTGCAAAAGGAATATTCATTAATGGTCAGAATGTCATTATAAAATCTGTGAAGGTTGTGGAATAAGCAGATTACAGTCTTGCCCTTTGGGCTTCTCGCAATGGCGCAGTGTTTTCGTCATTGCGAGTACGAAGTGCGTGGCAATCTATGCCCAGACAGCCCAGAGTAAAGCGGCTGCGGCGGCGGTTGTCAAAATTGTAAACGGTGCAGAGATTTTTAAGAAGCCTGGGAAGCTGATAGGGTGACCTTCCTTTTTGAGGATTCCCATAGCAACAACGTTAGCCGAAGCTCCGAATGGAGTGAGGTTTCCGCCCAGACAGGAACCAATCAGAAGGGCGAACATCAAAAGCTCTTTCTGGATTCCAAGTCCTGTGGCAAGTGAGCCTGCAACCGGAAGCATTACGATGATGTATGGAACATTGTCTACAAAGCCGGAAATCAAAATAGAGAAGGCAAGAATCAAAATAAAGCCTGCGAATTTGCTGCCGCCTGTTACGTGAGCAAGCCATCCAGCAAAATCATCAAGCAATCCAGTTTCGCTGATGGCGCCGACAACAACAAAGATTCCAATCAAAAAGGCGATAGTTTCCCAGTCCAGTTCTTTTACAAGCTGCCAGATTTCTGCCGGAGACTTTTTCTGCGACAGACGATACCAGAGAAGCCCCAGCAAACCAAGGCCAAGTACAAAACAGCCCGAGCTGTAGCCCAGTTCCGGGGTCAAAAATGAAATCACAGCCAGTCCGCCAATCATAATCAAAAGAAGCCAGAGTGGCAGATAAGAAATTACAGGTTCTTTATCTACACTTGCCTTTTCCTTTGCCTTGCTGAAGAAGCAGTAAAAGAAAATACAACCCACAATAAGGCCTGCCTGAATGAAGAAGAAGATAGAAATCTTTCCCTGATGAACAAAAAAGTCATTGAAGGTGTAGTGAGCGTAGCTTGCGAAAATCATGCTTGGAGGGTCGCCAACCAGAGTTGCTGTTCCTTCCAGGTTAGACATAAGAGCCAGACCAATCATAAATGGAACCGGATTCAGCTTGAGCTTTTTAGAAAGCGCGAGGGCAATCGGAGCCATTACAAGAACTGTTGCTACGTTTTCAACAAAAATAGAAATAATACCGGTCATTGCAAGAATCAGAATAACTGCAATTCCTGTACTTGGTGAAATTGTAACAAGGGCGTCGGCAATACGGGCTGGAACTCGTGAATAAATAAAGAGGGCTGCAATAATCATAGAGCCCACATAAATCATAAGAATATTCCAGTTGATGAGCTCGAGGAAGATGTGATGGGCAAGCTGTCCGGCTCCGCTAAGTGGTTCAAAAACATTTCCTGCAAGCACGCCGCCCTGAGCTAGAAAGCCCAGTACAATAGTAATAAGTGCTGCACAGCTTGTCATCCAAACTTTCTTACCCTGAAAGATGATAACAAGTAAATACATTACAAGCGCGAGGGCAAGTATTATCCATTTAATATTCATCAGAAACTCCTATTTTGTAGAAAGATAGATCTCTTCAAAAGAAATTACTGCAGGTGTGTTTTCATTCTGGAATAAAAGAATAGAAAGTTTTCTATTCTTATCAAGTGGAATTTTCAGGATTTTTGATTTTTTATCGAATTTATATTTTTTACCAGTATTTTCATCATTATGGCGTACTTCAATATTAAAAACAGCTGTTGTTTTTAATTTGAAAACAAGATAAGAATAATTTATGAGGTCTATTTCACCAAGATAGATATCTCCGCCTTTCCATTGACCATCAAACTTTAGAATATGATTTTTACTATCATAAGATGAGTTTTCAGGATCCCATAGATTTATTTTATCTAGAGAAATTTGTATATCGTCTACAACAATAGAATCCGGATTTTTATTTGCATTCTGCCAGGCTTGGATTATGGTAGCAGTATACTCGGGTTCAAAAAGTTTACAGTTTTTGCGGTTCACTGTAGCCATGTACTTTTCGCCACCACAGTCCCAGTTGATCATTGGCATTGAATACTTTCCTGTACGGCTTGCAATTAAAGAAAAACACTGGAGACGATCTTCATAAGTTACCACATAGTCAGTGATAAGTTTTTCTACACCGTTTTCCCAGTATGTGACTGCTTTTTTTGAAGCTCCACATTCTCCCAGAACTACTGGAATGCCGTTTTTTGCAAATTTATCATTAAGCTTTGTATAGCTGGAAATGATTTCGTTTTTAGTTTCAGAATTAAAATGATGTGATCCTCTTCCTGTTCCACCAAAATCCAATGGGTACATATGGACTGTTACCATCAGTTTGTCTTTTGCAGAATCCTTTGGCATTGCAAAATAGTCTGCCAAGGCAGTACTTATACTTGTTCCAATTCCTGGGATCATTACAAAACGGTTTGCGTTATTTCCGCCGCTAGCACGGATTGTATCAAGTACAAGCTGATTATATTCATTTAAGAGTTGAACATCGGCTTTGCATACCTGACAGGTTTTAGGTTCCGGATTCCAGCAGTGCTCATGAGCCGTGTTTCTTGGTTCATTCATTGTTTCAAAAATCAGGTGCTCGTCGTAGTCGTTGTTGAAGGTTGCAGAAATCTGCTTCCAGATTGCCTGCAAAAAGGCTTTTGATTCTTTTGCATCTTTACTGCTTACATTGTAGCCTTCGCAGTGTTTGATAGGGGAGTTCATTTCGTCATGAACAGAATGATGCTCATTTAAAATTACGTAGTAGCCTGCATCAATAGACCAGTCTACAATCTGTTTTACGCGGGCCATCCACTGTGGATCGATTGTGTAGTTAGCGTCCACTAAGTGGTTGCACCAGGTAACCGGAATGCGGATTGTTTTATAACCGTTTTTGATTCCAGTTTCAATAATGGCCTTTGTGGTAAGCTCTTCGCTCCAGTCAGTTTCAGAACTCAGGCCTTCATTAAAAGGAAAAATTTTAGATTTAGGGGACCAGTTATCGCGGGCCTCTAAAGTGTTACCGAGGTTCCAGCCGCACTCCATCTGCTTTGCAATTTCCATTGCTTTGAGTGAAGTGTTGAGTTTTTTTTCTGCAAAAGCGTTGAAGGTGAGTGTAGCTGAAAGAATTAAGGTTGTGATTGATTTGAAAAGTTTTGATTTGATTTCCATGTTTGCCCTCCGATTGCAAGCGAGCGAAGCAAGCTTTTTTTTGTTAGTTTATGATTTGTGTCGCAAACGAGCGAAGCGAGTTTGTCGACACGAAATTATTTTATCAGGCGCGCAGCGTCCTGATATGTTCCAGATATGCTGCACGCCTGCGTGTCAGCATGATCAGATGTTGAACTTAAAGAAGAGAACATCCCCGTCCTGAACTACATACTCCTTTCCTTCCTGGCGGTACTTGCCGGCTGCCTTGATAGCAGCTTCGTCTTTGTACTGACGGAGGTCATCGATAGTATATGCTTCGGCTTTAATAAAGCCCTTCTCAAAGTCTGTGTGGATTACGCCGGCAGCGCGTGGAGCCTTGTCGCCTGCGTGAATTGTCCAGGCACGGCACTCATCTGGTCCGCCGGTAAAGAAGGTGCGAAGGCCCATAAGGTGATAAGTTTTGCGGGCGAGGGTAGCAAGTCCGCTTTCCTTAAGACCAACGCTATCCATAAAGTCTTTGCGGTCTGCAGGGTCTGTAATTTCAGCAAGGTCTGCTTCGAACTTACCGCAGATTACAACAACTTCTGAGTGTTCTTCGTCTGCGTATTTTTTTACGATTTCTACGTATTTGTTTGTCTGTGCTTCGATTGATTCTTCATCAACGTTTGCTACGTAAATTGTAGGCTTCATTGTAAGAAGGAACATGTCGTAAAGGGCATTCTTCTCATCATCTGTGAGGTCTGCTGTGCGGGCACATTTTCCGTCCTGGAGAAGAGGCTTGATTTTTGCAACAGCGGAAATCCAAGGAGCGTATTTTTTTTCTTCTTCCTTTCCAAGAGAGCGGATGGCACGTGTAACCTTGTCCTGGCGGGCTTCGATAGTGTTCAAGTCTGCCTGACAGAGCTCCCAATTAATAGTAAGAATATCTGTTTCAGGATCAATTGGAGCTGCTTCGTTTGCATTGTCGCGAACGTGCATAATATCAGGATTATCAAAGCAGCGTACTACGTGAGCAATTACTGAACACTCGCGGATGTTTGCAAGGAACTTGTTTCCAAGACCTTCGCCGTTGCTTGCACCCTTGATAAGACCTGCAATATCAACAAACTTTACGCTTGCAGGTGTCTTCTTTTTAGGATTGTGAATGCTTGCAAGGAAGTCCAGGCGTTCATCAGGAAGATCTACAATACCGATGTTAGGGTCGATTGTACAGAAAGGAAAATTCTCTGCTGCAGCAGGTGCCGCTGTCAGAGCCGAAAAAATAGTAGACTTACCAACGTTTGGAAGTCCAACGATACCACATTCAAGTGCCATATATATCCTCTAAAAATTATTTACTAACTGCTATTGCCAGCTGATCTGCACAACTTGTGCTCTTAAAGCCACATGTGTTGCCCTTAAGCTTTGCCGCAATCTCATCAGCAGTCATGCCGTCGCAGAGTTTAGAAATTGCCTTAAGGTTGCCGTTACAGCCGCCGTCAAAGCTGATGTTTGTGATTTTTCCACTCTCGTCCTTATCAAAAGTAATAGAACGTGCGCACACGCCCTGTGTTTTGTAAGTTATAGTCATAATAATATTATAATAATGAAATAGGAAGATTTGAACAATAGAACATTGTGTGTAAAAAATCTGAAGTGCTCCCGTGAAAAAAAACACATCACACTGCGGGCGAGCTAGTTTTTGTGTAAGAATCCTGCGGTTTTGCAAGCAAAATCCTCGGATTCTTTTCATGGCTAAGCGCCAAAACTCCTCGATGCAGTCTGATGTATTTTTTTTCACTCCGCACTTCAGATTTTTAAAATAACGTATGCTTACAATTCTTCCAGATCTTCTAATTCATCAATATCATCATCACTATATGGTGTAGTGGCGTTGAGGAGATTTTCTACCCACAAATCCACATCTTCATAAATGTAATTGTTATAATTGACAACAACCGTACTGAAGTCTATCGAAAGCATATTCTGGAAAACCTGCTGTTCTTTTACAATTTCATCAAAATCTTCTATTATAAACTTAGTTATAGATGGATCCAGTTCGCCCCTGTCGGTCATGTCCCTGATAATAGAAATTGTCTTTTCTCTTGAAAACTCACCCTTGTAGCTGCGGCTGTCGTTGAGGGCACTTGTGATATCAGCTACTGTGAGAATCCGCTGAATCTTGTTGAGGTCTTCTCCCTTTAAGTGGCGGGGATAACCTTTGCCGTTGAGTTTTTCGTGGTGGGTGTAAACGGTTTGCAGAATCTCATCATCTACATAGCCGTTAAGAATGCGCTTTGAATGATTTACATGATGACGCATAATGCCCATATCTTCCGGCAAAAGCTTTCCTGGAAACTCAAGAATGCGCTGCGGTGTTGCCATTTTTCCAAAGTCATGCAGGAAGGCAGCGTTGTAAAGGGTAGTTAAATCTTTACTGTTGAGTTCCATACGAAGACCAAGTGAAAGAGCGTAACTTGAAGTGTTTATGGAATGCTTCATTGTTGTTGTGCTCTTAAAGTCCAGAAGATGAATCAGCATTTTTTCAAGCATCAGGTTTGCTTCCTGGGGCAGCTGGATGGAAGAGATGACTCTTGTTACTTCATCAATATGAGCATCGGCTCTGATAGTGTTTATAAGTACATTGTCTTTGTTAGCCTCGGTAAAGGCCTTTACATATTCAGGATCAAAATGCCCCGGAGCAAGCTCGTTTAAATCTTCTGGCAGCGTTTTATCCGGATTCTTTACTATATAGTCGCTGATTCTGGCACAAAGGTAAATTACGTCCTTGTATTCTTCCTGATAAACATACTGGCGTAAATCTTTGTTGTATGGTTCTAGAAAATTCTGCAGGCCTACCGCATCACTTTTGAGGGGAGTCATGTATTCAAGATAGTAGCAGGCAAAAACATATTTGCTTTCTGTAGATTTTTCGTTTGAAAAGTATTCCAGATTGGCTTCATGAGGAAAGTAATTAAAATGAATGTCTTCGCGGAAATAGCCAAGGGTATGGAAGATTGCAAGCATAACCAGTTTTTCCGGCATGCAGTTTTCATTCATCGGATGCACGCAGACGGTTTTGTATGCAAGATATGCTGTCCTTACGCTGTGAAGAACTGCTTCCTTATTTATGCAGGCAAGCATTTTCAAAGCGATATTGGCCATATCGTCGGCCTTAAGAACATGCTGAACTTGTTCCATGCCTTTTTCTAAAGACAGCATATTAAAATATCGGTTTCAGGTCTCCATTTCCTTACTTTTGCGAAGGAATCAGGCGGTTAAGGGTATAATCCCTCTGACGCCAGTTCTTATCCACCTTTACCTGTAAATCCAGGTCTATTTTTTGAATATAGATTTCTGAAAGCTTGCGCACGGCAGCAGTTCTGATTTCCTTGATTTTCGAAGCACCTTTACCAATTACAATTCCTTTCTGGCTTTCGCGTTCAACACAAAGGAAGGCGCGGATCCAGAGTTTTTTGCCCTCGTTGCGGTGTTCAATATCAGCTACTTCAACATAAACGGCATGAGGAATCTCATCCTGAAGTCTGTTGATTGCTTCTCCACGGATTACCTCGCAAACACGGAAGGTAAGGTCCTGATCTGTGTAAAGCTCTTCATCGTAAACAGGCTCTCCCTCTGGAGAAATATCGTAAAGGGCCTTGAGAACCTCATTGATTCCTGTGTCTTTTTCGGCAGACATCTGAAGAATACGGCTGCCTGGTATTTGTGGAAGCTGTTCGCTTATAAACTGACGCAGTGGAAGAGGGCGGCTGGCAGGCAGGTCGCACTTATTGATTGCTACTACGGTTTTCTTCTGCAGGTCTTTGAGCAGAGCTGCGGTTTTTGCTTCTTCTTCGCCTGGAGCTCGGGTTGAATCAATTACATAAAGTACGCAGTCGATTCCTTCGAGCTGGCTTTCTGTTACATTGCGCAGTCGAAGGTTTAGTTTCTTTTCAGAATCATGATAGCCAGGTGTATCAATAAAAATCAGCTGGCCAAAAGATGTATTTACAATTCCCTTAATTGCGTTGCGGGTTGTCTGCGGAATAGGCGAAACAATGCTTACCGGTTCCTGGCAGGCAGTGTTGAGAAAAGTTGATTTACCTGCGGACGGGCGGCCTATAATTGCCACAACAGCAGTGCGGAGAGGCCCTGTATTTTCTGTGTTTTCGTTTTCTTTTATTTCATCACTCATATTCTACTAGTATAACAGTAGAATTCACTCACCGCAACTGTTTGAAAAAGCCGCCCGTCCGCAGGTAAATCAACTTTTCTCAACACTGCCTGCCAGGAACCGGTAAGCATTGTTTC
>SFOB01000027.1 GCA_004554075.1 Treponema sp. | reverse complement strand
CCCTGCACTTGCTGCAGTAACAACAAAGGAAGAGGACTTTTTCTTGCTGCGAATAATTGCAATCAGTCGGTTTGCAAAAAGCTTTCTTGTGTGGCTGTGCTTTCCTTCGGGTTTATATTCTTCGTAATCAGTAGAGTCGCCGTTATCCATGCCTAAGAGCTCTGCATCACCAGCTACGTTTATGGTGATGTAGTTGCGGGCATTTTCTACCAGGGTGCCTGAGGCGTCGGCTGTCATTATCTGGATAAAGTGGATTGCTTCGTCGCTTCGCTCCTCGCAATGACGGCTGAAATTATAGTCAGGTTCTGGTTTCAAAATAATCCGGCTAGGATCTCCAAAGGATTTCTTGATATCTTCTGCAATCGCCTTTCCTTCCGCATCATAAGCCACAGCCTTAATCTCACCCTTATGATATTCCAGCTGCCACTGGCCAAATGGTGCTTTGCCGTCCTTGTGATTTATTTCCTGTTTTCCAAGAGACTTTCCGTTAAAAAAGAGCTCGATGAAATCAGCATTTGTATAAGCCTTTACATCAATCAGCTGGCCTTCGTTCCAGTCCCAGTAGGGGAGCAGGTGTACAAAAGGTGCAATTGTTTTTCCTGCCCACTCAGACTTGTATAAAAAGTAGGTGTCTTTAGGAAAGCCTGCTGTATCAATCTGGCCAAAGAAGGAAGATTTTGTGTGATAAGGAGTAGGCTCTCCAATGTAATCCCAGCCGGTCCATATAAACTGACCTGCGCTGAATGGACAGTCACGGTCATTTGCAATTACGGTCTGTGTGTTTGCACAGCCCCATGGAGTTGTACAGTTACCAAGAGTTGAGCACTGTCCGTCGCTGAAGGTTACCAGCTGCAATGAATCCGGGAAGTGGTAGATTCCCCGGCTCTGCACTGTAGAACCGGTTTCACTTCCGTAGATTTTCCATTCAGTGTAAGTTTTGTGGTGTTCATCATAGAGGCGCTCAAGATAATTATAACCCACAGTGTCCAGCAGGGTAGCGCACTTCTGAGCCCCTTCAGTCATCATATAATTTGAAGCAATTGTAATCTGGGCATTCTTGTTCGGGTCATGCTTTTCTACTGCGGCATAAAGTCGCTTTGTGATTTCAAAGCCGTTTCCCATATGGGTGTCATAAATCTCGTTTCCAACCGACCACATGATAAGGCTAGGGTGATTCCTGTCGCGGCGAACCCAGTTTGCCACATCGCGCTCACACCAGTCGTTAAAGTAGTTACCGTAATCAAACTGAGTTTTGGGCTTTTCCCACATATCAAAAATCTCATCGTCAACCAGAAGACCCATTTCATCACAAAGATCCAGCCAGGCCTGTGGCGGCGGATTGTGAGAACAGCGGACGGCATTTACTCCCATTTCCTTAAGCTTTGTAAACTGACGGCGCAGGGCTGCTGTATTAAAGGCAGCTCCCAGTGCACCCTGGTCGTGGTGGTGACAGGCACCCTGAATTTTTACATGGCGACCGTTGAGGAAAAAGCCTTTGTCTGCTGTGAAAACGGCGTGTTTAAAGCCGCAGTGCTGGCTGAGCTCGTCGAGTACGGTGCCATCAGCTGCAAGCAGCCTGGTGGTAAGTATATAAAAGTTTGGAGATGCAAGGTCCCAGAGGGCAGGGGCTTTTACGGTGAACTCACCGTCGCCCTGGAACTCAGCGAAGACCTTGCCGTCTGGAGTCGTAAGTGTATGAGATGCTGAAACATGTTCAGCATGACGGGCTTCACGGTTGTCATTCCGAACTTGTTTCGGAATCTCTGTAGAAATCTTTACCTTCCACTCTCCATCCAGCTTTTCTTCAACGCAAGGCACTGCACTGAAGTAAAGGCCATCACTTACCAGGTGCTGGGCCGGGCAGTCAATCAGCTTTACATCTCGGAAGATTCCAGCCCCCGAATACCATCTTGTATTACAGTGCTGGTAAACTGCAATAACAAGCACTTCGTTCTGGCCAGCCTGTACAAGTGAACTTATATCAAACTCAAAAGCTGAGTAGCCGTATTTCCATTCTCCGGCTTTTTTGCCATTAACCCATACGGCGCTGTTCATGTAAACGCCTTCAAAAGCCAGGGCAAGATAGCGGTTAGAGCCGGCGTCATTCTCTGAGATATTAAAACTCTTTTTATAAAAGCCTACGCTGTTGCGGTATAAATCCTGTACATGATAAATCTGCCAGTCGTGAGGAAGTGTAACTGGTCTGTATGAAAGGTCAGGCGATGAGGCCTTATTAAAAAAATCATCCGGGCTCAAAAGCTTCGGAACAGCATCAATTGCCAGCTCAGAAAAAAGCCAGCTGTCATTAAAAAGAGTTCTCATAATCAAAAAGTATAATATGGAAAAGAGCCCTTGTGAATAAGAAAAACAGCCGATGTTAGAACAGCCGGTTATTCAAAAACATAAAAGCGCTTGTTGGGATCGGCTTTTGATTTGTAGAGGGCAATGTCGGCTTTTTTGAAAAGCTCAGAGTAGTTTTTCTCTTCGCCGTGGTAAATTGCAATTCCTATACTCAAACTGATTTTTTCTGAGGTGTCTGAAATAGTGATGGTATTTGAAGCACCCTTTACAATTTCATCAGCCAGTATTGAGGCAGCCTTTTTATCATCAGTATTTTTTACGACCAGAATAAACTCGTCGCCACCAAAGCGGCCTAGAATCATTTCGTCTGTAGCCTTGCTCTTGAGATATTTTCCAAGCTGAACAATAACGCTGTCGCCTATGTCGTGACCATAGTTATCGTTTATAGCTTTAAAGTGGTCAACATCCAGCATAAACATAAAGCCTTTGTCGGTGGAAGGGTTTCTAAGAAATTTGTTTATATCCCGGGTAAGTGCGCCTTTGTTTTTGAGTCCAGTCATATCATCTGTATCTTTTTGAATTTTGATTTCTCGGGTCAGAGTAAATTCGCGGATACGGATAGAGTTTGCAATGATGTTGAGGAAGGTTCCAACAACTGTAAAAATAATTACATTTACTAAATCTGTTGCCCAGATATTTTCCGGCTTTATCTTATGCATCCAGATAAGATAAAATGTTGAAGCAACTACCAGCTCAATAGTCATCCAGAAGGGCTTATCAATCATAAAAATCGGGGTAATCAGCAGCAGAACGATAAAGGTTGTCCCAGGGACAGTAGGATTATTCTTGGTAAGAAAGCAGCTGAATATAAAAAGCATGGAAATTGAAAGATAGATTAAAAGTTGTGCAGCGATAGAATCTTTTTCAAAATAGAAGAAAAATGAAATTGCCAGAGTTGAATAAAAAAAAGCGCCAAAATACAGAGCTCTGTTAAAGCTTATAAAATCAATTAAAATAGAAGCGAAAAATAAGAGACCGAAGACAACAGCCAGAAAAATATGCAGACTGCGCCATATTACGAAGTTAGAAATATAAACATTCCTTTTTACTGCGTTGTATTCATCTTTTTCGATGCCGCAGTAGAATAAGTAATTGCGCATAGTTCTTAAAAATTGTCGCATTCTTAAATTATAACACAATAATATTCCAAAAGAAATTATTTTATAATTGATGTTATACAGGCAATTAAATTGTATACAATCTATTGACACTAATTATGAGACTTTATATACTCCCTTATGAAAATGCTTAATCTGCTAGAGTAATACTGCAAATTTTGTTACAATTGAGGTGTCTATGGAAAATATGAATTCTGAAAAATTTGATTATGTTGTAATTGGTGCGGGCTGCGCTGGTCTTGCTTCTGCCCAGTATGCTGCACGCGGCGGTCTTTCGGTTCTCGTACTCGATGTAGCGGGGGCTGGCGGACAGGTGCTTCAGATTTCTGAACTTGAAAATTATCCTGGAGTGTTCCCGGCAGTAGACGGTGCAACTTATATGATGACTATGCAGAAGCAGGCAGAAGCTTTTGGCGCTAAAGTTGTACAGGACAATGTTCTTTCTATAGATAAGACCGGCGGAAACTTCCTTGTAAAAACCCGCAAGTCTTCTTATGAGGCAACCTGCCTTTGTATTGCAACAGGTGCAATTCACCGCAATCTTGAAGTTCCTGGTGAAAAGGAATTTTCTGGACGTGGTGTTTCTTATTGTGCTACCTGTGATGGTCCATTCTTCCGTAATAAGAAAATTGTAGTTGTAGGTGGAGGAGATTCTGCCTGCAGCGAGGCTATTTATCTTTCAACACTTTCATCTGATGTTTCTATTATTCACAGACGAGACAAGTTTCGTGCCCAGCAGGCAGTAATTGATAAGATGCTTGCTGCCGGGGTTAAGCCTGTCTATGATTCTGTTGTTAAAGAAATCAAGGGTTCTGTAAAGGTTGAATCAGTTGTCGTAGAAAATGTAAAAACCGGAGAAGTAACAGAACTTTCAACTGATGCTGTTTTTATCTTTACCGGAATGCTTCCTCAAACAGACCTTGTTGAAATGCTTCCTAAAGATCCTGCCGGCTATATTCTTACCGATGAAAATATGGAAACTTCAGTGCCTGGCCTTTTTGTTGCCGGAGATGTCCGCAGCAAGCCATTCCGTCAGGTAGTTACCGCAGTTTCAGATGGAGCAATCGCCGCTCACGTAGCAAGCGAAAGAATCAGAAATGCTTAAAAAACTTCCCGCCTTTCTTCTTGCTGTTACAATTTCTGCCTCTTCTTTGCTCTGGTCTGTTCCTCAGAACACAGTGAACTTCTGGAGCAAGCTTCCCAATGATGAACTTGCTCAGCGCATTACCGACGAAATGACAGATGCCGAACTTCTTTCTCAAACCTTTATGTTTGGCTGGGCAGGTGCAGAACCTCCTGAACTTTTGTATCAGTGGGTTGAGCGCGGCCTTGGCAGCGTTAAAGTTTTCGGCTGGAATACTGATGATATCTACCTTGTAGCAAAATCTATTTCAGGTTTGCAGAAAGAAGCGGCTGAAGGTCGTTTTCAGATTCCTCTTTTTGTTGCAACAGACCAGGAAGGCGGCTGGATCCGTCACGTTAAAGGTGATACTTCCATAACTCCGGGCAACATGGCAATAGGGGCGGGCGGATATCCTGTAGACGCCTGGAAAACGGCTTATTACATCAGCCGTGAAATAAAGGCGCTTGGAATCAACATGAACTTTGCGCCTACCGTAGATCTTTTTACAGACCACGACTCTTCGATTATTGGAACCCGTTCTTTTGGTGATGATCCTGATAAAACAGGTGTGCTTGGCGCGGCCTTTGTATCAGGTTCAGAAGCAGCAGGTGTGCTTTCTACTGCAAAGCATTTTCCGGGCCATGGCGACACTAGTCTGGACTCACACGGAAAACTGCCTGTAATCAATATTGATTTTGAGACTTTTAAGAATCGTGAGCTTACACCTTATCTTTATCTTATAAAAGAAAAAGTGCCTGCAATTATGTCGGGCCATTTAAGTTTCCCTTTGATTGAAACTTCTGGAGCTCCGGCTTCTCTTTCAAACTATTTCCTTACAGACCTGCTTAGAAATCAGCTTGGTTATGAAGGACTTATTATTACTGATGATATGATGATGGTTGGTGCCACCGTTTATGCAGGAACAATGTCTAATTCCTTTAAGATGGCACTTGAGGCTGGTAACGATATCATTCTTTCTTCTACTACTGCAAAATTAAACGAAGCCCTCTGGTATAAAAACCTGGAGCTTATGACTCTGGATAAGACTTTCCATGACCGCGTTCAGGATGCTGCCCGCCGTGTAATAAAGGCAAAACTCGACTATTTTAAGAGCGGCAATGCAGCTCCTCTTTATCCGGATGCAGAGGCAATTGATTCTCATATTCCGGACCGCGAAGGTGAAAAGTTCTTCCTTGAACAGGCCTGTCGTTCTGTGACTGTGGAAAAGCAGGGTAGTCTCCCTCTTACTGCAGATAAGGCCGGCCGCGTTCTTCTTATGGGCTCTCTTACAAGCTTCTTTAAGGCAGGTAAGCAGCGCTGGCCTGATGCCGGCGAATTCCACTATACCTACGAAACGGGACCTAACGAAACACAGTGGGTTATAGATAATCTTCCGTCTGTTGTATCTGGTTATGATACAATCATAATCTGTGTATCAAGTGAAAATCATGTGAAGATTGCAGAATACTTTAAAGGCTCTGGAAAGAGGGTTGTTGTGCTTTGTAATATGACGCCGACACTTACAGAAAAACTTCAGTGGGCAGACAGCATTCTGCTTGGCTACAGCTGGCGCTGTGATTATTCATTGAAGGCAATGTTAGGTGCGGTTAACGGTGAGTACGTGCCGCAAGGTACAAAGCCTTATAATTAATCAAACTTCGGAATCTCTCTAATCTTATTATACTTTGCGTCGTAGTTGTGGCTGTTCGGCCGAATCCCCAGAATTCTTTCATTTTCCGCCTGCAGCTGAAATTTAATCATCTGTTTAAAAGCATCCATCATCGGTTCTGGATCTATGCTGGCATCACACAGTCCCGCACTCTGCATTTCCTTAATCAGATAATAACATGACTCAACTGTGGATATATATTCCGGCCTCGGCTCGTGCTTAAAAGTAAAAATAGAACGGTAGTCGCCGTAAAAAGAGAGGCGGGGCAGTTTCAACAAAAATGGGTTATGTTCAATCAGCTTTCGGGCACAAAAAGAAGTTTTCTGCCGGCCAATGCCTCTGCAAAGCCTTCGCGGCGCGCCGTCCAGGCTTCTTCACCGGGATACATCATAACAGGGAAATACTGAGGATCTGCAAGAAGCTCCTGCAGTCTTTTATTGTGTTCAAACTCAAAGCCAACAAGAATCTCTGCGTCTTTAAGAGAAATCTTTGCTATATGGCCTGTTCCTGTTCTCTGGCGTTTTGCTTCTTTCTGATGCATTAAAAGCACAAACTTAATGCCAGGATCAATTTCTTTTGTATAGGAACAAAGGCAGGCTGATTTAGGCTTAAAACAGCGGTAACACATTTCACTCATAGCTCCAACACCTTAGCATATGTTGACAAAAATTTCTATAATGTCATAATATACCAGATAAACTACGGAGAACAAAAAAGGGGTGGCACTATGAATCTTGCCCATGAATATATTAAAAATTACCGCGAATACACATCTTACGAGGATCTTAAGGCAAACTGCCGTCTTCAGGCTCCAGAAAACTTCAATTTTGCATATGACATTGTAGACCGCTATGCCCGTGAAACACCGGACAAGCGCGCTCTTGTATGGATAGATGATAATTCTGACGAAGCAAAGATTTTTACCTTTGCAGACATTTCCCGCGAGTCAAAGCGTGCAGCTTACTGGCTTACCCTTAAGGGAATCAAAAAAGGCGACATGGTTATGCTTATGCTCCGCCGCCGTTACGAGTGGTGGTTCCTTTTGCCAGCTCTTCACAGAATCGGTGCTGTTGCAATTGCCGCTTCTGACCAGCTCTTAAAATCAGATATTGAATACCGTACAAATGCTGCCGACGTAAAAATGATTATCTCTTATGATAATCCTCACGTTCAGGAAGAAATTGAAAAGGCAATGGAAAAATCACCTTCTGTACAGTATCTTGTTACAGTTGGACCAGACCGCGAAGGCTGGATAAACTTCCATGAAGAATATGAAAAAATTGATCCTGAGTTCCCTCGTCCTGTAGGAGAAGCTGCAACTCACAATTCAGATCCAATGCTCATGTACTTTACATCTGGTACATCGGGTTATCCTAAAATGGTTCTTCACGACTTTACATATCCAATCGGTCATATCATTACTGCAAAATACTGGCACTGTGTTGTAGATGATGGTCTTCACCTTACAATTGCTGAAACTGGTTGGGCTAAGGCCAGCTGGGGTAAGATTTACGGTCAGTGGATCTGCGGTACAGCTCAGTTTGTTTACGATATGAACATGCTCAAGCCGGATAAGATGCTTACCCTGATTTCTAAGTATGGTCTTACAACCTTCTGTGCACCACCAACAGTTTACCGCTTCCTGGTTCGTCAGGATCTTTCAAAGTACGACCTGAGCAAGTGCCAGCGCTTTTCTACAGCCGGTGAAGCTTTGAACGGCGAAGTTTATGACAGATGGCTTGAACAGACAGGTAAGCGCATTTACGAAGGTTATGGTCAGTCTGAATCTGCAGTTATCTGCGGAAACTTTATGGAATTTGCAGACTCTCCTGTTAAGCCTGGTTCAATGGGACGTCCAAGCCCAGCTTACGATGTAGAAATCCTTAATCCAAACGATAAGCCTGTTCCAAACGGAGAAGTAGGTGAACTTTGTATTCATGTTGATCAGGGCCATCCTTTTGGTTTGCTTACTGGTTATCATAAAGATATTTCTCTTACTGCCGAAGCTTTTGACGGTGGTTTCTATCATACAGGTGATAATGTTTACCGCGATGACGACGGCTATATCTGGTTCGTTGGCCGCAAGGACGACATTATTAAATCTTCTGGTTACAGAATCTCTCCTTTTGAGGTTGAGTCAATTCTTCAGAAACACCCTGCAGTAATGGAATGTGCCGTTACCGGTGTTGAAGATGCAAAGCGCGGTCAGATTGTAAAAGCAACTATTGTTCTTGTTCCTTCTTATAAAGATAAAGATCCAAAAGAGATGGAAGTTGAAATCTCTACATTTGCAAAAGAAAATACTGCTATGTATAAGATTCCTCGTATTTATGAATTCGTGGATGAACTTCCAAAAACTATCAGCGGAAAAATCCGCCGCGTAGAAATCCGCGAAAAAGATAAGGGAAAGGATATTGAAAAAATCAAGCAGGATTTCTAGCCTCTGTATTGTATTTATTCTTCTTTCCTCATGTTCTCTCAAGTATACTGAAACTGTACATTCAGAAGATAAGGTTCCGGAATTCGTTTTCGAAGACACAAAACTTGTACGCTACGAAAATACGGAACCTACGCTTGAAGTTACTGCCGGAACTCTTGAGCAGTATAAAAACAGCAATGAAACCTACGGAAAAAATATTGCCTTTACTGCCTATGACAAAAAGGGGCAGGTAGAAACTGAAGGCAGCTGCGGAATCCTTTTTGCAGACTCAGGAAAAAAGCTTTATGAACTTTATGATGATATAGAGCTTTATAATGCCCCGGAAAAGGTTCGTTTTCAGGCTTCTGCCCTAAAGTGGAATGGCCGTTCAGAACAGCTTACAAGTGGCCGCAGTGATATGGTAAAAATCGAAAAAGATGATACAATAATGAGAGGAAGCGGTTTTTCTGCCAGCGGAATCAGCAAGTCTTTTTCTTTCCGTGGCAACATTACTGGAACTATAGAAACAAGTGATGATAAAGTCGCTGCCGGTGGAGAAGAAAGTGGAGAAGCGCAGCCTCAGAAAGAAGATGCACAGTAAAAAACTCTTTTCGACAATCCTGATTTCTCTTTCTATGACATTTTTGGCCTCTCCCTTATTTGCCGAAAAAATCACCTTTTCTGCAAACCGTATGAGTGGTCAGGCCGGCAATACCAATACAACAACAACCCTTTCCGGTAACGCCTACATCAAAACTGAAACAATGGAAATTCAGGCGGATGAAGTGGAGCTTTCCGGTGACAATTATCGTTATATAAAGGCAAGTGGCAGTATTTCCGGAAAGAATCTGGAAGCTCATATGGATTTTAACTGTGATTCTCTTGAGTACGACAGAATTACTAAAATTGCCCTTCTTAAGGGTAATGTAAAACTTGATGATAAAGATAATGATGTAAAGGCAGAAGCTCAGATTATTGAGTATAATCAGGATGAAGAAATTGCTGTTCTTCAGGTGCAGATAAGGCTTACACAGAAGGATAATGTCTGCTCCGGTTCTTATGCCGTTTACTACAAAAAAAGCCAGCTGCTTGAGCTTTCTGGAAATGCCCAGGTTAAACAAAATGAAGATGTTTTCAGGGCCCAGAATATAAGCCTTAATATGGAAACTCAGGATATTACTCTTGGCGGAAATGTAAAGGGTAAGGTAACTGATACTAAAAAGCCGGAAGAAAAAGCTGCTGAAAGTCCGGAAGTTCCGGATGGTGAGATTCCGGATGCTGCTGCAGAAAGACCTGAAATACCTGGAAATCCAGGAAATGAGGAAAAGCCTGAGCCGCCAGAATCTGGAAAAAAAGAGGAAAGTAAAAATGGAGAATGAAAGCGGCATGAAGATGGGACACACTCTGCGTGTTACCAGTCTTTATAAGCAGTTTGGTCACAAAAAAGTTGTTCGCGGTGTTGAATTCTCCATGCAGATGGGCGAGGTTCTGGGCCTGCTTGGTCCTAACGGAGCCGGTAAAACCACAACCTTCTATATGGTCGTAGGTTTTTATAAGCCGACAGCGGGTGAAGTTTTTCTTGATGACCAGCGCATCACCGGTCTTCCAATGTATAAAAGAGCCCGCCTTGGAATTGCCTACCTTCCTCAGGAACCTTCAGTTTTCCGTAAATTTACAGTTGAAGAAAATATCTGGTCCATTCTTGAAACACGTAAAGACCTTACAAAAGAAGAAAAAAAATATCGCCTTGAATCACTTATAGATGAGTTTTCAATCGGCCGAATCCGCAAACAGAAGGCCTTTACTCTTTCTGGTGGTGAGCGCCGCCGTACAGAAATTGCCCGTTCGCTTGCCATGGAGCCGAAATTCCTCCTTCTGGACGAGCCTTTTGCCGGAATTGACCCTATTGCGGTAGCTGATATCAAGAGTATGATCCGCCTGCTGGCAAAAAGAGGCATAGGCATTCTGATTACAGACCACAATGTCCGCGATACCCTCGAAATTACCGACCGGGCAATCATCATAAACCAGGGAACCATAATGACCCAGGGCACCAAACAGGAAATCCTTGCCAGCGAAGTCGCGCGTGAGATTTATCTGGGTAAAGATTTCAGCATGTAAAATCAATTTGACATCTGACTCTTCTTATAGTATTATTGTATTTGAACTATTCTAAAAATTTACAGTAGGAGTGAAGTATGGACATCGTGTTGTACATAGCTCTCCCTGTTGCTGGAATTGTTCTTGGATGGATTATTCGCTGGATTTATGCCAGATTTCAATTAACAGCTTCTGAACAGAAAGCCGAGCGCGTTAAACAGGACGCTATTCGGGAAGCAGAAGCACAGAAAAAAGAAATTTTGTTAAATGCAAAAGATGAGCTCATTCGTGAACGAAATCAGCAGGAGCGGGAGAACCGTGAACGCAGAGCCGAAGTGCAGCGCTTTGAGGCAAGGGTAAACAAGAAAGAAGAACTCCTTGATCAGCGTGCAGCGGAATTTGAAAAAAACGAAAAAGAACTTGCAGATAAAAAAGCTGCAATGGTAAAAAGAGAAGAAGAACTTTCTAAACAGGAAGAGCTTTATCGACAGGAACTTGAAAAGATCTCTGGTCTTTCTCAGCAGGAAGCAAAAGATCTGATTATCAAGAACCTTGAAAATGACGCACGTCATGATGCACAGGCTCTTATCAACAAAATCGAGCAGGAAGCTCAGCTTACTGCAGAAAAGAAAGCAAAAGATATTCTTGTTACCACAATTCAGAGAATTGCTCCGGAAACAACAAGCGACATTACAGTAGCCACAGTTTCTCTTCCAAGTGACGAGATGAAGGGACGTATTATCGGTCGTGAAGGCCGCAACATCCGCACCCTCGAAACTCTCACTGGTGTAGATATCATTATTGATGATACTCCTGAAGCTGTAGTTATCTCTTGTTTTGACCCGGTTCGCAAGGAAATTGCAAAGGAATCTTTGGAACGCCTTATTTCTGACGGACGTATTCATCCGGCCAGAATCGAAGAAATCGTTCAGAAGGTTACCCACGAAATTCAGAACAAGATTTACGAAGAAGGGGAGCGGGCCCTCTTTGACCTTGGTATCCACAATATGAATACCGACGGAATACGTGCTCTTGGCCGCCTTTACTTCCGTACAAGTTACGGTCAGAATGTTCTTTACCATTCAAAAGAAGTTGCAATGGCTGCCAGCATGATTGCTGCAGAAATTGGTGCAGACCGCGAAATTGCAAAGCGTGCTGCAATCCTTCATGATATTGGTAAGGGAGCTGAAACAGACAGCGATCAGAACCACGCAGAAGTTGGTGCTGAAATGGCACGTAAGATGGGTGAGAATCCGGTTATTGTTAATGCAATTGCTGCTCACCATAATGACGTACCAACAGAATCACTTGAAGCAGTTGTTGTTCAGATTGCAGATGCTATTTCTGCTGCACGTCCTGGTGCACGCCGCGAGACAATCGACAACTACGTTAAGCGTCTTGAAAATCTTGAAGCTATTGCAGAAGGATTTAATGGTGTTGAAAAGGCATACGCTATTCAGGCCGGTCGTGAGCTCCGCATTCTTGTTAATAACGAGAAGATTGCCGATGGCGATGTAAAAGAGCTTGCCCGCAATATTGCAAAGCAGATTGAAACTGATTTGCGATATCCTGGAAGAATAAGACTTACAATGATCCGCGAGACACGAATCGTGGAGTATGCACGTTAATGTCTAGATTGTCCGGTCAAGCCGGACAATGACACTAACGTAAATATGTCATTCCCGGGCTTGACCCGGGAATCTTTTTTTTAACGCTAAAAGTTTGCTGCAATGTACAGCACAATCAGATTATCCCAGCTGTTATTACCTCGCGGCATAAGGTTCCAGTAGGTACCGACTGAAGGATAGTATTTTGACTTTCCGTCGTGAGCAAAATCATATTCAACATGGAGTTTAAATCCGTTGCCCCAGGAAGAAATGTCATTATATTCACCGACGCTGCTTGTTTTTATATTATCTACTCTAAAGCCAAGGGTGTATGCTATTCCAAAATTTAATCCGCCAACTCCGGGGAAAATCTTAATTCCTAAAGGAAAACTTACATGCAGCTTGCTTGATTTTTCAGCAGAACTCCAGGTTATATCCCACAAAAGGTCATTTCCAAGATAAAAAGAAATTTGTGGAAGAATATTAAGATTTGCAGAGGCAAGTCCTCCAATAATCATTCTGTTTCCATTTGGAATTTCAGTACCCGTTGAAAGAACAGAGTTTGCACCATAAACAGGAAGACCGGAAGAAAGGCCTGCAGAAAAACTGAGTAAGCCTTCTTTTGCAAAAATGCTGCTGCCTAAGAGCAGGGCGGTAAGAAGTAAGGTAGGGATTTTTTTCATATTATATCCTCCGTGTCTGTAGGCTAGCGGTAAACAACCTTAAAGGTCTGGAATACAAGTTTGATATCCGGTGTAAATTCAAAACCAAGAATTGCCCCTTCGTCTTCCAGATATTCCTGTTTTCTTTCTTTCCACTGGCCAAGATTTTCATCTTCACCTTCGAGGCGGGCCATATCCCAGGTAACCTCATTGAAAGGTAGGATTTCTACACTCTGTGTTTCGATTACACAGCGTGGCTGGTTTGCTCGGTCCAGTACAACATAAAGCTCACCCGAAACAGGCAGCGGTTCCTGATCAATAGAGTAGGTTGCCCAACTAGTAAAAAAAGCAGTTTTTCGCTCTGTAAGCACAAGGGTAATCAGTTCATCACCAACAAAGCCCTTTGCTTCAAAATTAAGGTCTCCGGCACAGCGGTCTTCTTCACTGCGTCCTGTTTCTTTTATGAATTTATTCCAGTATTCGTCGATTTCAGTCAATTTTAGTTCCTCTTAGCAAGCATTATGATGAATGCAGTGATATAACATAAAGCAGGAATGATTGTACAGGCCAATGTGGAAACCGGAATGCCCCAAAGACCGTATTTAGTTGCTGTAAGAACTCCCAGTTCAATCAATAGTTCATATACAAGGGCTGCGTAAGTAAGCAGAAAGCCAGAAACCATAAATGACCAGGCAACAGTACGCTTTTTTGACATTAAAAGAATTGCGAGAAAAGCAACGATTCCACCGGCAATGAGTTTTATGATAAATAGTAATATTCTTGGTTCCATAATCTAATTTTCGTCTACTCCCAGGTAAAAGGTGAGTTTTTTAATTTTGTAAAGACTCCGCGGTCTGCGCCAAATGGTACGATAGATGGCTGGTTAAAATCCGGGCTTATAACTATACCGCAGTCCAGACAGTGGAGAGTAAACTGGTCGTAATTGTCCTGTGGAATCTTTGGGAAAAGATAAGGACCTTCGCGCTTCCAGTATTTTGTAAGAATCGGATCGTAAATAAACCAGTCTTTTTCCTGCCTTTCCTGAAGCGCCTTTATCAGATTATAAATACTTCTGGTTACTGCAACTTCAAGAGCATAAGGCAGTTTTATTGCATTACGGATGAAAAGCAATTTATCCGGATTTTCTTCAATTCTTTTTGCATCCAGGGCAAGTATGAAAATAGACTGAGCCCAGGGAAGAGTAGGTGTGATGATTAGGGCTGCCTGCTGGTTAATCTTTATTTTTTCGTTCTGAACATTCCATGGACGGTAAATACTTGTTTCGTTTGGAAAGAGTGAAAGGCCTGCTTCAAAGGCTTCTTTGTGTGAGTTAAAACAGAATATTACTCTGTTGCCTGCAAGAAGTTCGCTTACTGCTTTTTCAAGTCGTGAAACAGGGGCCTCTTCGCAGATAAAACTGCCTGTCTGTCCGCGGGTTAAAACATTCTTAAACAAAGTAAAGGCAGAGCCGCCTTCCCAGCCAAGAATTGCACGGCCGGCTTCCTGATATAAATCTGTTACGCGTACTCCTTTTTTTGTGTATAAGAAAGGTCCTCGTGCTCGTGTAACAGCACCGTAACGATTAAATAATTCCTTAAATAGTTCAGACTTATTCATAACTCTATTATAACAAAAAACTGCCGCAGTGTCTTATGTCTAACACTGCGGCAGTAAAGTTTACAAGAAGGACTTAAATGAAACTTTAATAGGCAATTTATTATTTGCTGGTCTTCTTCTTTTTAGAAACTACATCGAAGATTACAGCTGCAAGGAGGACAAGACCCTTAACGGCGCGCTGCCAGTTCATATCAATACCGAGGATTGACATACCATTGTTCAATACACCCATAAAGATAGCACCGACAACTGCACCGCCTACTGTACCTGTTCCACCGTATGCAGAAGCACCACCGATGAAGCAGGAAGCGATAGCATCCATTTCATAGTTCTGACCAGCTGTTGGCTGAGCAGAGTTCATGCGGGAAATTGTTACAAGAGCAGCAACTGCAGAAATGAATCCCATGTTTGTGTATGCAAAGAACATTACATTGTCTGTATTAATACCAGAAAGTTTTGCAGCCTTTGCGTTACCACCAATTGCATAGAGGTAGCGACCTGGAACTGTATTCTGTGTGAAGTAAGAATATGCAGCAACGATTACACCAAGAAGAATTAATGCTACTGGAAGACCACGGTCACGTGCAAGGAACTGACCAAGAATAAAGATTACGATTGAAAGGGCAACAAGCTTTGCAATGAAAGAACCCTTTGAAGATACTGTGTAATTGTTCTTAATCTTCTTGCGGCGGCTGATGATCTCAAGAATAACGTAAGCAAGAATACAGATTGCAGTGATGATAAGAGTTATCATGAAAGTATACTTATCAACAAATTCATCGAAAATATCGAGTTCACCAAACTTTTCGATTGTTGCATCACTTGGAGTTGGAATAAAACTTTCGAAGAGCTTAAGGTAGTTATCTGGGAATGGAGAAATTGCTTTACCATCAAGGATTACGTTTGCAACACCACGCCACAAGAGCATACCTGCAAGGGTAGTGATGAATGGCGGAATGTGAACGTATGCAATGAAGAAACCGTGGAAGGCTCCAATCAAAGTACCGAGTAAAAGACAGAGACAGATAGAAAGCCATACCGGCATTCCAAGAGTTACAATGAATACACCTGCAACAGCACCAACAAGGGCAACTACAGAACCAACAGACAAATCGATGTTACCACCGGTAAGGATACACAAAAGCATACCTGTCGCAAGAATTGCTACATAAGAATTCTGGCGGATAATATTTGTGATATTTGCCGGAGCAAAAAGAGATCCGTGATCACCAATTCTAATCAGAACCTCGAATAGCAGCATTACACCAACAAGGATAAAAATCATTGTATTACCCTTGAAAACTGATTTAAGGCTATTGCCAATTTTATTATTCTTTTCCATTTTTATCTCCTAAAATTATGCTTCCAGGTTAGTGTTTTTTCCACTATTGATAATCTCAGTCATAATCTTTTCCTGAGTTGCATCTTTACCAGCCATTTCTGCAATCATCTTACCTTCGTTCATTACGTAAATGCGGTCGCACATACCAAGAATCTCAGGCATTTCCGAAGAAATCATAATTACAGACTTACCTTCTGCTACCATGCGGTTGATGATACAGTAGATTTCGTACTTGGCACCAACGTCAATACCACGGGTAGGCTCATCAAGAATCAGGATATCTGGTTCTGCGAAGAGCCATTTTCCAAGAAGTACTTTCTGCATGTTTCCACCAGAAAGATTACCTACATCCTCCATTACAGTAGCACACTTTGTATGCATCTCTTTTGCCATTTCTTCTGAATACATGCGCTCCTTATCAAAGTCGAGTACCCAGTGTTTAGAAATTTTTTCAGGTTTTGCAGCAGTAGTGTTTTTACAGATTGATTCAGAAAGAATCAGACCATTACCCTTGCGGTCTTCTGTTACATAGGCAAGACCTGCTTTAATTGCTGATTTTACGTTTGGGAAAGAAACTTCTTTACCATTCATAAAAATCTGACCGTGGATGTTTGTTCCGTAAGAGTGGCCGAAAATACTCATTGCAAGTTCTGTGCGGCCGGCACCCATAAGTCCTGAGATACCAAGAACCTCGCCCTTGCGCAGGTTGAAGTTGATGTTATCGCAAACCTTAATTCCGTCAAATACAGGATGGTCTACATTCCAGTTCTTTACCTCGAAACAAATCTCGCCAACATGAGATTCGCGTTTAGGGAAGCGGTCTGTAAGAGAACGTCCTACCATGGCAGAAATAATTGTATCTTCTGTGAAATTATCTTTAACTTTATCAAGGGAAGTGATAGAAGTACCATCGCGGATAACAGTAATTTTATCTGCAACGTATGAAACTTCATTCAATTTATGTGAAATGATGATTGAAGTCATTCCCTGTTTCTTGAACTCAAGGAGAAGGTCTAGCAGATGCTTTGCTTCTGTATCGTTCAAAGATGCTGTAGGCTCATCAAGAATAAGAAGTTTTACGTTCTTTCCCAGTGCTTTTGCAATTTCTACAAGCTGCTGTTTACCTACACCGATATCCTTAATCAAGGTCTTTGATGAATCTTTAAGACCTACCATTCTTAAAAGTTCATCTGATTTATCAAAGGTTTCTGACCAGTTGATTTTTGCTTTTGTTCCTCTTTCGTTTCCAAGGAACATGTTCTCACCGATTGTGAGAAGGGGAACGAGTGCGAGCTCCTGATGAATGATAACTATACCTTTAGCTTCGCTGTCCCTAATTGTCTGAAATTTACAAACTTCGCCGTCGTAAACAATGTCGCCGGTATATGTTCCATATGGATAAATACCGCTCAGAACATTCATCAAAGTTGATTTTCCGGCTCCGTTTTCACCACAGATTGCGTGAATCTCACCTTCTTCTACGGTAAGGTTTACGTTATCAAGTGCCTTTACGCCAGGAAATAACTTGGTAATATTTTTCATTTCCAATAATGTTTTAGCCATTGGAACCCCTCTTTTTTTTCTGTTTTTCAAAAAAAGGGCTGCCTTGGCGACAGCCCTTTTTGCAATTATTTGCTTAACCTAACTATTTAAGTTCAGCAGCTGTGTAGTACTTCTTCTGGTTTACGAGGAAGTCATAAGCGTTGTCGCTTGTTACTTCTTCTGGAGTACAGAGGAATGAAGGAACAAATGAAGATGGATCCTGGAGGTTCTTTTCATTGTTGTTGTAGTCTGTAGTGTTGTTTACAGGTGCTTTCTTTCCTTCACCGATAGCCTGAATCATTTCAAGTACTTTTGCAGCAAGTACACGAGTATCCTTGAATACGTTCATAGCCTGCAATCCCTTAATCATGTTCTTTGTGTTTGCGATATCGCAGTCCTGACCAGTAATGAGAGGGATATTAGCCTTTGTATAACCAGCAGATACGAGAGCGTTTGTAGCACCAAGAGCTGTTGAGTCGTTAGAGCAGAGAACTGCATCAAGCTTTGTTCCCTTTGGACCATACTTGTTAGAAGTAATGAGGTTTTCCATTCTCTTCTGAGCTTCTTCTGTTGACCATCCGAGTGTAGCAACCTGTGCCTTTGTTGTCTGGCCTGAGCGGCATACAACTACTCCACTGTCGAGGTAAGGCTTAATTACCTTCATAGCACCATTGAAGAAGAAGTTAGCGTTGTTGTCACCTGGGTCACCAGTGAAGAATTCCATATAAGCTGGATCAGCCTTTGTGCGGTTCTTGAGGTTAAGAGCTTTCTCAAGATATTCACCCTGCATCTTTCCAACTAATTCGTTATCGAATGTAGCATAGTAAGAAACAGCTTTTGTATTCATGATAAGACGGTCGTAAGCGATAACCTGGATCTTCTTCTTTCTAGCCTGTTCAAGAACGTTAGAAAGTGAAGAACCTTCGATAGCTACGATTACGAGAATCTTACATTTTCCAGTAATCATGTTTTCGATCTGTGAGATCTGTGTAGCAACTTCATTGTTAGCATACTGAAGGTCTACAACAAAACCAGCTTTTTCGAGCTCAGCTTTCATGTTAGCTCCATCCTGGTTCCAGCGCTGAAGGTCTTTTGTAGGCATAGAAACACCAACTTTAGTTCCTTTAGCTGACTTAGCAAATGCTGCTCCCATAAGTGTTGCAGCTGCCAAAAGAATAGCGATAATTTTTTTCATAAGAAAAAACACTCCTAAATTTTTTTTATACAGAGCCAACGGCTCTTTTTACAGTTTGAAGTATAACCCAAAGGAGTGGTCAGAATTCGCCCGAATTCTTCAAATTTTTGCTATTTTCTTATTAAGAGTAGGGAAATATACCTAGAAAAAGTGATGAAATCTGTATTTTTTTGGTGTGGGTGGTGTGCTAATAGCTAAGCGGGTGTGCGTCAGTGCAAAAAAAGTCTGACGACAACATCATCCCCGTTGGCGGCAGGCTTTTTTTTGCACTGATGCACAGTCTCTTAGTTTTTGTACACCGATGCAGCAGAATGGAAACCGGATTCAATTATCACTTTATCCAGGTTATATTTATCTACATAGGTAGGGTCCAGCCAGATTGTAGGAATTCTTCCAAAACCGTTTTCAATATAACTGCTTCTGTATCCGCTGTTTGTCACTTCATCCTGGCGGGCAAGCTTTACTGCACATTTTGCAGCCAGCTCTGCAAGCTGAATAATAGGCTTATAAATAGTAAATTCCTGTTTTCCCTGAATAATATACTGACAGGCAGAAATATCAGCATCCTGACCGCAGACTGGAATATGGGTATCTGGATAGTAGCGGTTGATTGCATCAATTACACTTGCAGCAACGGCATCATTACCGCAGATGATTGCATCGGGGAAGGTGTCGCTTTTAAGAATTCGAACCATTTCCTGGTAAGATAAATCATAATTCCAGCCATCTGTGTAAAAAATATGATTTATACGAACCTGGCTGTCTTTTATCATTCTGTCTATGCCGTCTTTGATGAGGGTCATGTTGTAATCCTCTTCCGGACCAAGAATTAAATACCAGTTCACTCCGTCTGTATGACGCAGCATTTCCAGAGCCATCTGTTCACCAACTTTTTTACTGTCGATTGTAAGATAAAGATTAATATCTGCATTGAGTGTGAGACGGTCATATGAAATTACTGGAATCCCTTTGGCCCTGAGCTTTTGTACGCTTTCTGTAATAGATGCCGCATCCTTTGGTAATACAACTACGGCATCAACATTGCGTTCAAGAAGGTACATAAGCTGGCGGTTCTGTTCTTCTATATTATTTCCGGCATTCTGTACAATTACGTCGGCTCCCATTTCCTTTGCCTTGTTTATAAAAACATCCATGTCCCGCTGCCAGCGTTCAATGGCAAGAGTATCAATTGAAAAGCCTATGGTAAGGCGGTCATTTACATTTGCCTTTGCAGAAGGCTGGCGTACAGAAACTGAGGCTTCCTTTTTCTGGCAGGAAAGACAGAGGGGCAGAATGACTCCGATAATAAGTAGATTTCTAAAAAACTTTTTTAACATTTATTTTACCTTCCTGTATTCTTTTGGCGAAAGGCCATATTTATTTTTAAATATTCGGCTGAAGTAATTCTGATCGTTGTAGCCAACCTCGGCGGTAATCTCCTTAATAGAAAGTTCTGTGCTTTCCAGAAGCTGACGGGATTTCTCAAGACGCTTGTCAGAAATATAATTGATGAAGGTTTCGCCTTTTTCTTCTTTAAAGAGTTTACTCAAATAGAAGGAACTGACACCGGCAAAGTCTGCAGCAGTTTCCAGAGAAATATCTTCTGCAAGCTTTTCTTCAACATAAGCGCAAACCTTTTTAATAATAGGATTTTCTTCCGCCTTTTTTACACTTGCAACAGCATGAGTACATTCCATGAGGAATTTCTGTGTAAACTCTTTTATAAGTTTAATGTCGTTCTCGCTGCTTAAAGTTGCAAAAGCATTATCAAAGGTGTCGCTTGTAAAGTTTTTGTTAAGTTCGCGGGTAGAGTTGTTAGCTGTAACTATCAATTCAAAGAAAGAGTTTTTGATTTTGTCGGCAGGAAGGTCCAGTGAAATCAATTCCGAAGCAAAAAGTTCAAGGAAAGATTTTACGCCGTTAGTATCACCGGAGGTAAGCTTGCTGATAATCTGATTTTTGAATTCAATTTTTCCGCTTTTCTTAGACAACTCATTTCCAGTATTTGCAGAAGCATCTGTAAATGCAGAGCCATCAGAAAAAATCAAACCACCGTCTGCCTTTGTTTTGTTGAGGGCAGAAAGAGCTTCGCTGTAAGAGGCCTGCAGTTTTGTTTTATCAGAAAAAATTGTACTCACTCCGGCACGAATACCGGTTGAGATATTGTAGCTTAAAGTAGTGTAGAACTTTTTGATTTGTTCCTGAACTTCCGAATAATCCGGATTAGCAGAAAAGATCGGGAAGAAAACAACTATGCGGTTCATCATGAATGAACTTACAAGACAGCGGTGCTCAGTATTCAAAAGCTCGTGAATCTTAAGATAGGTGCTGTACTGATTTTCAGAATTGATGTTTGGAAATTCAAAACAGCAGAAAACCCAGGGATTATCAGAAAGATTAAAATAATCAAGGTATGAAGAAAGATCTACGGACTTGTCGTTATTGTAAATGCAGGCGTAGATAAAATCATTTTCAATCATAGGAGAAACCATGTCGAGCTTTTTGTGAAGCTCGCGGTCTGCAGAAAGCTTACCCTGTTTTTCCTGAATCAGCTGCATTGCTCCCCGGATGGTTTCAATAACTACGTTACGGTTTACAGGCTTTGTAATATATTTGTAGGCTCCAAGATTAATTGCTTCCTGGGCATACTGAAAGCGGTCAAAGGCAGAAAGAATTACAAAGACAATATTTGGCTTAAGCTTGGTAATTACGCTTACAGTTTCAAGCCCATTGAGTCCGGGCATGTTAATATCAGTAAACATAATGTCGATGTTTTCTTTCATTACAATTTCCAGAGATTCGGTTCCGGAAAGGGCAGTGAATACCTTTGCCTCATCAGGAAAGTTTTTGCTGATGATAAAAGAAAGAGAATCAATTACAATCTGTTCGTCGTCTGTTACTAATATATTAAACATGTTTTGGAATCCTGATTATAAATTTTGTACCTTCGCCGTTGTCGCCATTTGTTATGTCAAAAAGATCATAACGATGGAACTGGAGCTGCAGGCGCAGGAAAACGCTTATAAGTCCCGTTCCGTTATGAGTTGAACTGTCATCAAGAACATCAGAAGGAAGCTTTGTGTTTTCCGAAGCAACTGCTTTGAATACAGCTTCCCTTGTTTTTAGAGGCATACCTTCGCCATTATCACTGACACTTATAACTATAAACTTTTCTTCAATTTCAACTTTAAGAGTTACCTTGCCCTTGGTGTTTTTAAGCCCATGCTTAATGCAGTTTTCAACTAAAGGCTGAAGCGTCATGGAAGGAATATGCTGCGGGAAAGAGCCTTCCGGAATCTCTTTTGTAAATTCCAGACGGTTTCCAAAGCGTACTTTCATTATATAAACGAAATTATCTATTAATCCAAGTTCTTCGTCAATCGAAACAAGACGCTCCTGCTGCTGAATGTTGTAGCGGAAAAAGTCTGCAACCTGTTCAATAAAGTAACATGTCTTGTCTGCATTTTCCATCATTGCAAGCTGGGCACCTGTGTTGAGTGTGTTAAAGAGGAAGTGAGGGTTTACCTGATTCTGCAGGGCACGAAGCTGGGCGTCTGTATAAAGAGCCTGCATTTCAATTTCCTTTTCCTTGAGTTCTGCTTCCGTTCGGGCCTTTTCCCAGATAGTATCGATGTACTCGCGGATACTGATAATCATTCTGTCAAAGGCTGTGCAGATGGTTCCAATTTCATCGTTCGTTGTACGGTTAAAAAGAGGAACATCAAAATTGCGGCGTGCTACCTTGTGAGCAACTTCGGAAATTTCTCCCAGAGGTTCCATGATAGAAGTAATTGTCAGATAAAGCACAACAAAAAGCATTACAGAAAATACAAGGAAGAAAACAATGCTCATTGTATTTGAGAAAACAATGCGTGACTGGTTTTCATCGTAGCGCACCGCGTTCTGCTGAAGTCGCAGGCTGTTGAGCTCAAGAATCTGTGAAGTCAGATAGTTGTAGCTGTCCATTGCATAATTGTAATTGATGGAGATTTTTTCTTCGTTGTTTGCACGGCGGGCAGAAATTGCAAGATTACTATAGTAGAGAAAAGCTTCTGTAAGCTGATGAACAATATACTCCTTGTGGGCTACTTCATTTTTAGATGGAAAGTCCTGGAACTGCTCGTAATAATCTTCTACCTTTGTTCGCGAATTATAATAGGCGTCAATGGATTCAAAAGAACGGTAGTTGATATAATTTTCCATTGCCTTTTCTGCAGTTGCAACTGCATTAGAAAAGTGTGTAAGTTCTGAGTTTGATTTATAGGAATTTCCCAGGTTCTGCATTGAGTAATAGGAAAGCCTCATTGTTGTAAGGAGGCTTGCCGCAAGCATGATAATTGCAATTGCAATACACATCATGATTCGCCAGCGCAGGCTTTTGTTGCGGATATAGTTTACAGGATTTTGTTTTAACTTCATCCGCTGCTCCTACTTCTGTGTCCTGATGATTTTTACATCAGCTGTAACATAAGAGTTTGCATAACCTTTTCTTCGGTATTCAAACAATTCCATAATTGCAGTTTCGCCAATCTTTTCCGGGTCAAGAGAAACAAGTTCTGCAATCCAGCCCTTCTGAAGATAAAGCTGACAAACTTCATTGCCGCCAAAACCAATAAGCTTGTAGCTTTCCGGTTCAAAAAGTTCCGAAAGCATCTGCGCGTTGGAAATGGTATCATCTTCTGTCAGGGTAATGAAAATATTATTTCTCTGGCCTATATCAGGAGCCTGAATGATATTTTCAATTACTCTGGTATTAATTGTCTGATTATCACCCAGAGCAGACTGAATGCTGCTGATCAGGGTGTTAGAATTAAGATCGTTTGATTCGCTGATGATATAAACACTTCCGCCTTCCGGTAAAAAGCTTTGAGTTTCATCTGCAATCTTTTTGCCCAGCTCCCAGTTGTTTGTTCCAATGAAAGAAATCTGCTGCATGTTTGGAGAAAACTGACCCGTTGTGATAATCGGGATTTTAGGATAATCAGAACGTTCAAGGAGCAGGGGAGTATCTTCTGAAGAATCAAGATAGAGAATAATTCCGTCTGCATTGAGGAAGGAACAGTAGTTTAAAAGTTCCTGAAGTGATTCTGTGTCTGCCTGAGATTCTGGAACGTGAAGGTCGACAGTTGTTTTGTAAGCCGGAGCTAACTTTGAAGCGCCCTTGTAAACTTCTGAAAGAAAAGACTGGTTTTCGTAACTTCCTGTTATGATTACATGATAGAGTAAGTTATCAGAAGCATTATATTGATTTTGATTCTGAATACGGGCTCGGGAATAAAGAAAAACAGCGTAGAATATGATTGAGAAAATGAGGAGTGCAGTGAATGAAAAAATCGAAAGAACCCATTTTACGAGCCTAGCTGTTTTCTTTTCCATAGATGAAGGTTATGCCATTTTTTGATTTTTTATAATCTGCCGTAACATTGCCGCCCTTTTCGAGTTTGCCAAAAAGAACTTCGTCTACAAGCTTGTCTGCAATTTCGTCTTCTACAGTGCGGGCAATATTGCGGGCTCCAAATTCTTTTGAATAACCAAGTTCTGTTATGTGCTCTACGGCTTTGTCTGTAACGGTAAGGTGAACTTTCTTTTCCTTCATGCGTTCTGCCAGGCGGGCAATTTCTTTGCGGCAAACCTGCTTTGCAACTTCGAGGTCCAGATAGTTGAAAGGAATAACTGCATCCAGGCGGTTACGGAACTCCGGAGGGAACTCGCGGTTAACTGCGTCTGTGAGGGAAGCCTGAATGTCGGTTACTGTGTCACCTCCAAAACCAATGCTGCCTTTTTCCAGGTCGCGGGCTCCGGCATTACTTGTCATGATGATTATGCAGGAACGGAAGTCAGCCTTGCGGCCCTGATTGTCTGTAAGCTGGCCGTAATCCATAACCTGCAGAAGCACGTTATAAATATCTTCGTTTGCCTTTTCTATTTCATCAAAGAGAATTACTGCACGTGGATTTTTGCGGACATCTTTTACAAGCTGGCCGCCTTCTTCAAAGCCTACGTATCCCGGAGGGGAACCAACAAGGCGGCTCACAGTATGTTTTTCCTGATATTCAGACATATCGTAGCGGAGTAGTGGCTCTTTAAGAAGTCTGGCCAGAGTGCGGGCAAGTTCTGTTTTTCCGCAGCCTGTCGGGCCTACAAAGAGGTAGCAGGCTTCCGGCTTTTCCGGATTTCTGAAGCCGGCCCGGGCTCGTTTTACAGCCTTTCCAAGAGCAGAAATTGCAGCTTCCTGTCCAAAGATATCTGCTGCCATTGTAGTTTCTATTGCGCGCAGAGCGTCCTTTTCTTCACCCTTCATGCTTTCAATTGGAACGCGGGCGATTTTTGCTGTAACTCTGCGGATAATATCTGTAGTTATTCGGGTAGGATTTGCTTCTGATGCAATAAGGCCCGGATGAGCAACTGCACCCGGTCGTTTAGCAGCGCGGCCGGCAAATCCTCCTGATTTTAAGATGTGCTGGTAAGAGCCTGCTTCATCAATAATATCAATTGCCTTGTCCGGCAGGCGGCGGTCCGGAATGAACTGAACCGAAAGCTTTACTGCTTCTTCAACAGCGCCTGCAGAATAAACTACATTATGATGCTTTTCATATTTAGGAATGAGACCTTTGATAATCTGGACTGTCTCTGCGGCGGTCGGCTCCAGAATATCAATCTTCTGGAAGCGGCGGGCAAGGGCACGGTCTTTTTCAAAGTTCTTTGAATATTCTTCAAAGGTAGTAGAGCCGATGAATTTTACTTCACCGCTTGCAAGAACTGGTTTTAGCAGATTTGCAGCATCTACCTGACTTGAACCGTTTCCTCCGGCACCCATGATCATATGAATTTCATCTATAAATAAGATGGCCTTTTTCTTTTCTTTAAGTTCATCAATTACTGAATGGAGACGTTCTTCAAAGTCTCCGCGGAATTTAGACCCCGCAAGAAGAAGTCCTATATCCAGCGAGTAAATTGTATAGCCCTTGAGAATATCCGGTACCTGATTATTTACGATTCTCTGAGCCAGCCCCTGAGTGATTGCAGTCTTTCCAACACCAGCATCACCAACATGGAGAGGATTGTTTTTTGTGCGGCGGCAGAGCACCTGAATTGTACGTTCGATTTCTGCTTCGCGGCCAACAAGAAGATCATAAGCACCTTTTTTTGCAAGCTCGGTCATGTTAACGGCAAAGCGTTTAAGGCCGCCAGAGTTGTTTGAACCAGGCATTCCTTCTTGTCCAGGACCAGGTCCGTTACCCGGCTGGCTCTGGGTGTTTCCCTGAGGAAAGCGTTTTGAAGGGCGAACCTTGGTAATGTTTTCCATCAGTCTAAGGCGTTCAACACCGCAAACTTTCAGGAAATATGAACTGTAGTTTTTGCTTTCATCGAACATGCTGAGGAGAATGTCGGTTATATCAATCATGTCAGAATCGCAGGAAATACAATGGAAAACAGCCCGGTTCATCATGGCCTGAAAGCCTGCTGACTCAACCGGAGCCTTAATTATTTCCGGATTCGCATTATCAGAAATTACAGGAAGCTGGGTTGTAAGATAGTTGCTTACTTCGGATTTAAGCTCTTTAGTATCGGCACCGCTGTTCTGCAGAAGCTGCTCAACAAATTCATCTCTGATGGCTGTTGCAAGCACATGCTCAGGGGTGAAAAATTCGTGATGAAAATCCTTTGCAACAAGAAGCGATTCAGACAGAATACGGCTGAGCATTGTGCTCACCTTCATCTGCTTAATGTTTCCCGGCTGTTTTTCCTGATTACTCAACTTCTACCCTCAACGGAAACCCGTTTTTGCGTGCTGCCTGAATAGTAAGATTTGTGCGCGAAACTGCAATATCATAAGTATAAACGCCTACAACAGAAGAACCCTGCTCATGCACCATGCGCATAAGGCTTTCTGCTTCGTCGTGAGATTTGTTAAAGATTGAAACCAGAACGTCTACCACAAATTCCATGGTAGTAAAATCGTCGTTATAAAAAACAACTTTTCGCTCCGGCGGCAGCATAACAGAGGTATCTTCTGCAACTCCGCTTCCTGCCTGTGATATTTGATTATTAAAATCACTCATGCCTATAATATAACATAAAAAAACGCAGAATTCTATCAAATTCTGTGTTATAATATTTTTATGGCTAAAAAGAAGTTTAATCTGAATATAAAAGTTGCTTATGATGCACCGGTTACACTAACTTTTGTGATTATTTGTGCAATTATCTTTCTATTAAATATGCTTATGGCAAAAGGTGGAAAATCGCTGGGGCTGGAGAATTATCTGGCGTCTCCAACGACTCAGACTGGGGTTATGCCCTTTATTCCTTCCGCTCCAGTGTCTTATGTGCGCCTTTTGTTCTATATTTTTGGTTCAGGTGCTGCGGGGAATGCGGTTGCCGGTGGTGCTTCACTTCTTTTTACCAATCTGATTCTGATTATGCTTCTGGGCCCTGCAATGGAAGAGCGTTATGGTTCTGCCATTATCGGAATTATGATTTTTGTTTCAGCTCTTTTTTCCGGAGTGCTTAATGCCTGCTTCTGCCAGGTAAGCCTTGTGGGCGCGGTTCCTATTGTAAGCATGATGATTTTTCTCAATGCCTTTATGTCCTTTTCTAAAAAGAAGTTTCCATTGTCCTTTGCGGCTGTAATGATTCTTTTTGTTCTGCTGCAGATTTTCAGCGGGGCAGGAGCAGTGCAGATTATCATCTGTATTGCAGGCGGCCTGTGTGGAAGTCTTTTTGCCTTTCTTACATCTCCAAAAATGAAGGCAGAAAAAAAGGCTTCTAAGAGTTCGGGTGATTCTGGCCGCGGTGGTTTTTTGAGCCGCGCAGAAAAGGCCCGCTATGCCGAAGAACTGGACCGCAACAGTCCTCGTAACAAAAAGTCTTATGATGATGACGATGACGAGACTACAGTTGTCGGCACATTAAAGTTCTAAATCTCCAACTTTCATAGAGAAAAATTCAATCGTTCTCCTAAGGTCGTGGTATAATTTTATAAAACTACAAAAGGAGAACTCAATGCATTACAAAAACTTCAAAACCGTAACCTACTGCGTTGCCGGTTGGGTAAATCATATTACAGAAGAAGAACTTCGTGAGCAGGCTGATTTTCTTCAGAAATATGTTGGCATCGACAAAATCTATCTGGAAACCTACCGCGACGAGTTTGCCAAAAAAGAACAGCTTGATATGTTCAAGCGGGTTATGAAGGATTACGGAATTGAAGTTTCCGGCGGAATTACAACCGTTACTCCGGATTTGAATGAGACTGACAAAAAACGTCAGCGCCTCTTCAATACCTTCTGTTACTGTAACGAGCCTATGCGGGCCCGCCTTAAGGAAGTGAGCGAATATACTGCAAGTCAGTTTGATGAGTTTATTATAGATGATTTCTTTTTTACCCAGTGCCAGTGTGAGGACTGTATCCGCGAGAAGGGTAACCGCAGCTGGGAAGAATTCCGTCTGGATAAGATGATGGAAGTTTCCCGTGACCTGATTATCGGTCCTGCTAAAAAAGTAAATCCTAAGGTTCACATAATCATTAAATATCCAAACTGGCGGGAAAGCTTTGCTCAGACCGGCTACAATCCGGGCCAGCAGCCTGAGATTTTTGATTCCATTTATACCGGAACCGAGACCCGTCATGGAGCTCAGACAGATCAGCATCTGCCACGCTACCTCAGTTATTCTCTCATGCGTTATTTTGAAAGTGTAGCACCTGGTCGTAACGGCGGCGGCTGGTTTGATCCTTTTGACTGTGACAGAATTGATACTTATCTTGAGCAGGCTTATCTTACAGCTTTTGCAAAGCCAAAAGAAATTATGATGTTCTGCTGGCCGGCTCTGGCAGGAAATAAAAGGGCAACTCCGCTTGGCTTTATGTATAAAAAGCTTGATACAATTGTGGGGCAGCTGGGAGAGCCTGTGGGCTTAAAGACTTACCTTCCTTTTAATTCTCAGGGTGAAGATCATCTGGAAGATTTTCTTGGCATGATTGGTATTCCTATGGAGCCGGTCTGTGAATTCCCTGCCTTTAGTGAAGTTGCAGGAGTTGGGGTGAAGGCTGCTGCTAACAAGGTTCTTCTGACTGCATCTGCATTAAAAGATGAAAAGATAATGGAGAAACTAGAAGCCTTTGTCCGCCAGGGTGGAAACGCAATTGTTACAAGCGGCTTTGTAATTGGTGCTTTAAAGAAATGGCCGGAAGAACTTGGACAACTAACGGGCGTTAGTTACAGGGAGCGTCACCTCATGGCCGATGAGTTCCACTACAACATAAACGGAAATTATAGAACCGCCTATGTAAAAGGTGCCGTACCGATTACTTTCCCTTCGATTGAACACCGAAACAATGCGACCTGGTCTGTAATGAATGCGGGACACGGTGAGTATCACGAAAGTATTTTGTGCTACGATACTTACGGTAAGGGGAGACTTACAATTTTGAATGTACCTGATATGCCGTCTAAACTGTATGACTTGCCGGTACCGGTGCTTACCCAGATTCGTCAGAGTCTGGATGTCTGTGGGGTTACAATTGACGGTGGAGCTGGAGTCTCGCTTTTTGCTTATGATAATAAAACTTATGGTCTTTACTGTCACACCTGGGACGGCTGTGCCCCACAGGAATTTGATATTCACGTAAAGAGAGAAGTAAAGGGGTTACGACGCCTTTCTGACGGTGAAAAGCTTATGCCTTGGACAATTCAGACTCTGGAGCCTGCCGGTGTCCGAAAAATCAAAATGCAGTCAGAAGAAAAAGAAACTCTCTTTCATGTGAGGGTGCAGCCTGGCGACTTTATTTTCTTTGAAGTTAAATATCAATAAGAGGATTTTATGCTTACTGCTATATCTGGAAAATCAAACAGAATTGAAAAAGTGACTTTTGGTGATAATGGTGTTTTTTTGAAATCAGAAAAATCTGTTATCAAACTTTCCTTTTATTTTGAAGATGTTATTCGTGTGTCCTATTCTGAAAATGGTGACTTTGATAAAAGACAGGGCGAGGGTATGTTGCTGCCAGATTTGCCTTTGTTGAAGAAGGATGATTATTCGCTGACAGAAAAAGCTGAAGAAATCCTTGTCCGCACGAAGAGTTTGTCTGTTCATGTGTGCAGGGAGTCTGGGGCTGTAAAAGTATTTAAGCTCTCTGGTGGTGCAAAAGGCGGACAGGTAGAGGAAACACCGATTTTTTCTGAAGCCTTTGAGCATAGCCATTCCATTGAAAAGTTTGATGTTTATAAATCTGTCGGTCAGATAAAAACAGAAGAAGTAAAAACTGCTGACGGCGTAAAAAAACGGGTGCTTGCGGCTGATAAGGAATATGTTGAAAGCCTTTATCATACAAGAGTGAACTTTGCTTTTGCTCCAGATGAAAAGCTCTTTGGTCTTGGTCAGATGGAAGAAGGGGTGTGGAACTATCGCGGCACTACCCAGTATCTGCATCAGGCAAATAAAAAAATCGCAATTCCCTTTTTTGTTTCCAGTCGTGGTTATGGTTTGCTTTTTACAACACAGAGTCCTGCAGTTTTTAGTGACACGCAATATGGTTCTTACTTTTATACAAATGCAGATTATTATCTTGATTATTTTGTGATTGCACCGGAGTCCTTCTCTAAAATTATTGGCCGTATGCGCTCTCTCACCGGTAAAGCGACTTTGCCACCGGATTTTGCTCTGGGCTATGTTCAGTCTCAGGAGCGTTATGAAAGCCAGCAGGAGATTTTGGATACTGTTGCTGTATTTAAAAAGCGGGACATCCCTCTCAGCCTCATTGTTCTGGACTGGCTTTCCTGGGATGACGGAATGTGGGGCCAGAAGTCCTTTGATAAAAAACGCTTCCCTGATGTTCCGGCCATGGTGAAAAAACTTCACCAAGATGATGTGCATTTTATGATTTCCATCTGGCCGACAATGGATGAAAAATCAGAAAATTATAAAGAGATGAAAGAAGCGGGGACACTGCTTTCCGGTGTGAATATCTGCAATGCTTTTGACAAGGACGGCCGCGAGCTTTACTGGAAGCAGGCAAAAAAGGGTCTTGCTGATTTAGGTGTTGAAAGCTGGTGGTGTGATTCAAGCGAGCCACTTACGCCGGAGTGGAGTCATATAGAAAAGCTTCTGCCGGAAAACATTTATCATGAATATCTGCAATCAACCGGCGATATCATGCCGCCTCAAAAGGCAAATGCTTACGGACTTTATCATGCTCGCGGAATGTTTGAAGGACAGACCCGCGATTTTCCGGACCGCCCTGTATTGACTCTTACCCGCAGTGGTTATCCCGGAAGTCAGCGCTACGGAGTTACCCTCTGGTCGGGTGATACCTCTGCAAAATGGAGTGTTCTTAGAAATCAGGTTGTACAGGCCTGTCAGTTTGGACTTTCAGGTATTCCTTACTGGACGGTTGATATAGGAGCTTTTTTCGTAAAGCGTGGAGAAGCCTGGTATTGGAATGGAGATTATCCTGAGGCAGCAGAGGATCCTGCTTACCGCGAGTTGTACACAAGATGGTTTCAGTTCGGAGCCTTTCTTCCAATGTTCCGTGCTCATGGAACAGACTGCCGCCGCGAGCCCTGGGCCTTCTGCGACAAGACAAATGTTTTTTACGACACCCTTGTTAGTTTTATCAAACTACGCTACAAGCTTATGCCTTATATAAAGATGGTGGCCCAGCGGGTCAGCGAAAATGATGAAAGTTTCATACGACCGCTTTTTATGGAGTTTAATGATAAGTCACTTTTTGATATTTCGACTCAGTTTATGTTCGGACCTGATATTATGGTTTGTCCGGTAACTAAGTCATTTATTGATTTTGAAAAATATGAGCTTGCAGATGCTGCTGTGCCTTATAAAACTTCACCTCTTATTGATGTTTATCTTCCGGCTGAATGCGACTGGTATGATTTCTGGACAGGAGAAAAATTGAAGGGCGGGCAGTGGATTAAGGCAGAAGCTCCAATTCAAAAAATGCCGCTCTTTGTCCGGGATGGAGCAGAGATCTAGTCATTGCAAGGAGCGTAGCGACGAAGCAATCCACTCAATGACGAAATCGGTGTTTTCTGTTAAACTATTTATATGAAGAAAACAAATGCAATGCGCATCCTTGATGGGCTTGGAATCTCTTACGAAACAGCCGAATACGAAGACGACGGCGAGCACGAACTCGCAAAGGGAGCCGCTTTACGCCTGTCCGAAAAACTCGGTGTAGCTCCTGAAACTGTTTTCAAGACAATCGTAATGCGCACCGAAACAAAAGAAATCTGCGTCTTCTGCCAGAGTGCAGAATCAGAAATAAATTTGAAGAAGGCCCGCCAGGCAGCCGGCTGCAAGGAAATCGGCCCTGTGCGTCCGGAAGAACTTTTGGCTCTTACCGGCTACATCCGCGGTGGCTGTACCCCAATCGGTATGAAGAAAAAATTCCGCACCTTCATCGACGAAACAATAATTTTACACGACCAGGTATGTATAAGCGGCGGCCAGCGCGGTGTACAGATTAAAATTGCTCCAAACGACCTTATTAAAGCAACCGACGCGACTGTGGTAGATTTAGAATTGTAGTAGGGGGAGAAAGGAGAAAATCATGCAGAGTATTTTGATAAAAGACACAACCCGCGAACAGCGCGAACAAATAGTACGAGATTCTCTCGGCGATGATTGGGACGTAGGCTGCGGCTACGAAAGCACCGGCATCGACTACCAGCTCTACATTGACGGCAAGAAAGAGCTCCGCGAATTAAACGCCGAAGCCAACTGCGGCTTCGAAGTTGCCCATCCGGAAGAAAGAAAATCCGGCTGCGGGATGATGTAATTTATAAGGTACATGTCCGACCGAACCTATATCGCAATCGATTTGAAATCTTTTTATGCCTCTGTGGAATGCCGGGAAAGGCTGCTGGATCCGCTTACGACAAAACTGGTTGTAGCGGATAAAAGCCGTACCAGTAAGACCATCTGTCTTGCGGTTACTCCGGCCCTTAAGGCTTACGGGCTCAGCGGCCGCTCGAGACTTTTTGAGGTTGAGGCCAAGTCCCGGGAAATCAAAAGACAGACCGGCAAGGAGCTTGAGTATATTGTGGCTCCTCCCCGCATGGCTCTTTACATTCAGTATTCCACCCGCATCTACAATGTTTATCTGCGTTATTTTTCGCCAGAAGATATTCACGTTTATTCTATAGATGAAGTTTTTATTGATGCGACTACTTATCTTCCTTTTTATAAGCTGACGGCTCACGAGCTTGCAGTAAAGGTGATTCATGATGTTTTGAAGGAAACCGGAATCACTGCAACTGCCGGAATTGCGCCCAATCTCTTTTTGTGCAAGGCTGCCATGGATATTGTTGCAAAACATATTCCGGCTGATAAGGATGGGGTAAGAATTGCCGAGCTTGATGTAATGGGCTACCGACGCAAGCTCTGGAATCATCAGCCGCTGACTGATTTCTGGCGAGTGGGGCGGGCAACTGCGCGAAGACTCGATAAATATTTTATCCGCACCATGGGAGATATTGCCCGCACTTCGCTGGAAAATCGCGAACTTCTTTTTAAGGAGTTTGGAATTGATGCTGAAATTTTAATTGACCACGCCTGGGGACTTGAACCGGTTGGTATGAAGGAAATTAAAAATTACAAGTCTGAAGCAAAGAGTCTTGGAAGCGGCCAGGTGCTTCATGAACCTTATACTTTTGAAAAAGCAAAAATCATTGTCCGCGAAATGGCTGAGCTGCTGGCTCTGGATTTGTTTAAGAAAAAGCTTGTTGCTGAGTCTGTTACCCTGCAGGTTGGTTATGATGTAGAAAGTCTGAATCTAAAAGATTTTGATGGTGAGGTTGTGCGTGACTTTTATGGACGCGAGATGCCAAAGCCTGCTCATGGAAGTGCTTCGCTGGGGTCGGAGACAAACTCATCACGTGCAATTATCGATGCCTTTGTGGGAATCTATGAGCGAATTGTAAATCCCGCCTGGCTTGTACGCCGCGTGAATATCACTGCAAATAATACAAAGTCTGAAAGCCTGCGGCAGCCGGGGCTTTTTGACCATGTAGATGAAAAAGAAGGCGGCCTGAATCAGGAGAAGGAAAACAGCCTGCAGAAGGCTCGTCTTGAAATCATTCGCAAATACGGCAAAAACGCAATCTTAAAAGGAATGGACCTGGAAGAGGGAGCCACAACAATAGACCGCAATTCACAGATAGGAGGGCACAAGGCGTGAAAGACGACGATAAATATGCCGACATCCTCGACTACGACTGGAATTACGATTCTCTTCCTAACCGCATGCCACTCTTGATTTTTATACTTTACCCCTGTAAATTTGCATCTTACCAAAAGGCCTCTTGTGTCCTCCCTTTTTTGCCCTTATCATGCAAATGTAACTTGAAAAGCAAGTCTTTTGGAGGTTAATATGAACAAGGCAAAGGATAAGCCAAAGGGTGAAGTAAAAGGAGGCGCTATGGTTGGCAGAATTATTTGGGAAGTTTTAAAAATCCTTATCACAGCTTTTATAATCACAAATATCGTAAATATCATTTTGATGGGAGCCTTGGTGCCACGCTTTGAACGTCATGCTAAGGACGGAAAATATTTTGTGAGCCCTTCTGCCCAGACAGTTCGAAGACCTTCCGGCTCATATTTTGAATTTCAGCAGGGCGGCGGCTGTGCAGGTTTTTCATCAGCCTTTGTGCTTCGTCATAGCGGCGTTCAGATTGGCGGCGAAGAAGCTTTTAAAGATGTGCCTTTTCAGATGAAGGGAGGGCTTGCTTTTCCAAAGGGAATAACAGGCTTTTTCAAAAAGCGTGGAATCAAAATGACTGCCTGTACAGGAAACTTTGCGGCTTTGCAGAATGAACTGGAGAAGGGACGTCCGGTAATTGTTGTAATCCGTTCTTTTGTAAATAAGAGTTACCTTCATTTTGCAACAGTTACAGGTTACGATGAAGAAAAGCTTTATCTTGCAGATTCAATTCAGAGCTGGGTAAATGTTGATAAAGATGGAAATGCAATAGAGCCGGCTCTCGATACAGCACCAACCAGCGGAGAATCAGTTTATTATAATAGAACAATTCCGCTGGAAGATTTCAAAAAACTCTGGAACACATCAATGCTGAAAATGCCTTTGTACAGAAATATGTTTTTTGTTTGTAAGGATTAGCATCCAAAAAGTTCTGCGGCCTTTTTCATGCGTTCTGCAATCTTTACTTCAAAAGGACAACGGCTTTCACAAGACTGGCAGGCTATACATTCGGCGGCTTTGTGAGGAATGAGCTCGTAGTGTGACTGAATGCTTTGTGGTACCGTCGGCTGCTGTTTTGCAAGGTCGTAAAATTTATTTACCATGGCAATATCAATATTTGACGGACAGGGCTTACAGTGGCCGCAGTAAGTGCACTGACCCTTATAGGAATGATAAGGAGCATTTGCAAGAACAGAGGCATAGTCTTTTTCGTCAGCACTGGCATTTTCGTAGGCTACGGCCTGGTCAATCTGAGCTGTTGTATCGTAGCCGCACAAAATGGAAGAAACTGCAGGTCTAGTCAAAGCATAATGAATGCATTGGGTTGGTGTAAAGGCAACTCCAAAAGGAGAGTTTTCTGCATCAAAAAGCTTGCCGCCTAAAAAGCCCTTCATGACGGTTATGCCAACATCTTTTTCTTCTGCAAGCCGGTACAGTTCTGCACGCTGAGGGTCAATGCCTTTCATGTTATCCTCGTACCAGCCGAACATCTGCATAAGATCATCGCTTGGTGGCTGCATGTCAAAGGCCGGATTTATGCTGAACAAAATCATTTCTACAAAACCAGAAAGGACTGCTCGTTTAGCCATTACAGGGTTATGAGTGCTCAAGCCTATGTGGCGGATTATTCCCCGGATGTGAAGGTCTTTTACATAATCAATAAAGGGGCCTGTCATGCTGTTATTCCAATCTTCTTCAGAGTCTACGTAGTGAATCATCCCAAGGTCAATGTAGTCGGTTTTAAGGCGGGCAAGCAAATCTTCAAAAGCAGGCTTTACAAACTTCATGTCTCGGCTGCGTACATACTGCTCATTCTGCCAGGTTGAGCCAAGGTGCCCCTGAACATACCATTTGTCGCGGGAGTCTTTTATAGCTTCTCCAATTATATCGCGCGATTTTGGATCAGGCATCCAGCAGTCGATGATGTTTATTCCAAGGTTTTGGGCGTACTTTATAAGCGCAACCGATTCGTCAAAGTCGTGTCTTTCCAGCCATTCGCCGCCAAAACCAATTTCGCTCACCATGAGATTTGTTTTTCCAAGTCGTCTTTTGTTCATAAGTGGGTCTCCAAAGTCTATGATTTTAGTATATATTTCACCTGCTTTTTATGCTAGAATCAAAAAAGGATTTTTATATGGAAAATAAAAAAGAAATCAAAGATATCAGAATCGGTTATCCGGATTGTTGTTTTATGGCGGACGATAACTGGTTCCGCTACAGAACCGGCGCTATTATAATTGAAGACGGCAAATTTCTTGTTGTAAAAAGTGAAAGCTCAAAATATTTTTACACGGTTGGTGGCGGCGTTCACATGAATGAAAAATCGGAAGAATGCATTGTCCGCGAAGTAAAAGAAGAAACCGGAGTTGATTACGAGGTTGACCGCCTTGCTGTAATCTGCGAAAACTTTTTTAAAGAAAAATCTTTGGGATACGATCCCCTTCACTGCCATGTAATTGAGTTTTATTACCTTATGAAAAGCCGGGGTAAAAAAGATGCGAAGTGCAACAGTATCGGTTGGGATAATGCCAAAGAGTCTATCCACTGGATTCCTCTGGACAAGTTGCCGGAAACTGATGTAAGACCTGAGTTTTTGCGCACCCGTATAAAAGAGATTTTAGAAAATAAAGGCGTGCTTCACATTGTAAATGATGAAAGATAATTAATTATAATTTTTTTTAATCAGCTACTGTCTCTCTTTAAGTTTTTTGTTCATTTCTTTTGCAGAATCCGAATCAATCTTATAAGAAATCACCATAACAATGATGTAAACAAAAATGATTATAAGTTCAAAACTGAACACTGCCATTGGACTTTTTAAATTGAACCAATGAAGCAGAAAGCCTGTAACAAGAGTGGCTGCATTTATAACTACAAAATAAACAAGCTGTAGAATTATCATTATGGTTTTTGTATAATTTTTTTCACTGAGCAGAGGAAGATAGCAGATAGCACAAAGCAAACCTATGAGCATAATTCCCCAAATATCAATAATCCTAAAAGTAAGATTTATATCAACAAAAAGCGCTTCGTATATTGTGACTATCAGAAAGATTGTTGTAAAAACGCGGGTAAAAATATTTATCAAAATATTAATTTTTTCTTTCATTTCATTTTCTCCTGTGTAAGGCCGCCTGACAGGTGGTCGTTGTTCTATAGCCCAAGCTTCTTTTTTAGTTCTGGAACATAATTGCGAGAGATAATCACCTTGTAGCCGTTTTTCAAAGTGGCTTCAAAGCGACCGCCAAAAGCCGGGGAAAGGCTTTCAACTTTATTAAGATTCATAATTACAGCTTTATTTACTCGTAAAAATTCTTGAGGCAAATAGTCTTCCTCTAGTTGATATAGTTTGAGCTTTGTTTCCAGAGCCTGATCAAGTGTGTAGGCAAAAACCTTATCATCTACAGATTCAAAATAAAGGATTCCTGAAAGTTCTGCAAAGATGATTTTCGAATCTTTTAGAAAATTAATTTTCTGTCTGCGGTTTTTTATCCTTTCAATCAGAAGGTATAAATCTTCATCAAAGCTGTCGCACTTAATAATGATTTCGTCTTCTTCATCAGGGAGCTTATCTAAAATTGAGATCTTCATACTTTAGAATTCTATCACAAAAGGCTTTGTATAGTCACCCCTAAAATCAGACGTATTGTCATTTTTGTTTTGTAGGGCTCGGCAATTACCATATGGTCGCAGTGAGTGCCGCTGAAGGCAATGTATTCTCTTTTCTTCTTTTTCTTTGATAACAATTTTTTAAATTGACGGATTTATTATCTCAATATAATATTTCAAATATAAGAGTGTAAGTTTTCAGGAGGCATGATAAAAAGGTAAACGAACAAGCGGTAATGTGATACGCTGAAATGATTCAGCGGAACCCAGGCAACTGTTCGCCATTTTAAATAAGGACGCAGATCCTTGGTCAGGAGAATGAAGAGCTTTTGCCGTATCATACTATAGTCCTAGAGACTGAATGGGAGATTGGAACACACTACCGATTAGACTTTCCGCGATAGAATCAGACGGAGGTCATCATGACATTTTTTATTGGCGTTGATTTGCACAAGACACAGTTTACTGTTCATGTGCGTACCGAAGAAGAATCTGAATCTCTGGATCAGATTAGACAGTATCCGACAACACCAGACGGGTATGCAGAGTTTCTTGCAAGAATAAGCAGATACAAAGCAACCGGAGCTGATGTAAAAATTGGAGTTGAGTCTACAGGGAATACAAGGTTCTTCAAGAATCAGGTTGAGAAGACAGGTGCTGAAGTCACTGTCATCAATACCCTGAAGTTCAAGGTAATCAACGAATCTGCCAAGAAAACAGATAAGCATGATGCTTCTACGATTTCAGAATTTCTTTCAAAGGATATGCTTCCGGAAAGCTATCTTTGTGGAAAAGAGACAGAGAATATCAGACGTTTGTTGAAATCAAGGGAAAGACTTGTACGTTCAACTGTCGGTCAGAAGAACGAAATTCACGCATTACTTGTGAGTTTAGGACTTTCTGACGAGCTTAGATGCCTACAAAGTAAAAAAGGGCGCCAGAGAATTCTGGACACCCTTGAGTCGAATAACGACTACGTGCTCGAAGCACAATCAGTAAAACTGATGTTTGAAATTATAGAACGAATTGAAGAAAGCGTAAAGATAATTGAAAAACAACTGTTTGAACTGACAAAAGATGATGAGATGGTAAATCGGCTTCTGACAATCCGTGGCTGCGGAAAAATCACAGCATGGACGATCAGGGCTTACACAGAAGACATTTCAAGATTTGCTTCGGCAAAGAAATATGCGGCTTTCTGTGGACTTGTTCCTTGGGTACAGGATTCGAATGAAACCATTCATCACGGGAAGATTACAAAACGAGGGCCTCAAGAATTGAGAACCTGTTTTGTACAGTTAGTGTTAGGAATTCGTCGTTGCAAAGATACTTCAGACTGGAGAATGATGCAGCGTTATGAATATATGAAAACAAATAAAGGCAGTGGTAAATCAATTGTTGCCGCTGCAAGAAAGATGGCAGAAATCGTTTGGGCAATGCTCAGTGACAAAAAAAGATTTTTATGCACAAAAGATGATTGGAAAATACAAACCAATGTCTCTTGCAGAAGAAGCTTTGACTGCCATGAATTAAGTATTTTAGAAAGTCGACTTGTTCGTTGACTTTTTATGGGAGGATTTTAATGAAAAAGCTTATCGGTTTTGTGTTTACAGGTTTAGTCTTTTTGTCACTTGGTTTTTCGCAGGCTTACAAGGTGGAACGTGTAGAAAATGATTTAATTTTGCCTGACGGTGATGTAGCAGAAGTAACATTCTTCAAAAAATGGGGCGATGCCAGCAAGATGATAAAAGAAAAAGATAAGGAAGTAAAAGCTTCTGGAAAAAAAGCCGGTGGACAGGTAGTGCAAGTCGACAGTTATATGGGACATGGAAACATTATGCATAAGGCAGATGATAATGAGTTTATTAAGAAAATATGTGACATAATGAGTGAATGTGGAGCAACTTATGGAGTGGCATATGTTGATTCAAGATCTGCTTTTGGTAATAAAACACGACAGTATACTTTTACATATTTTCCAAAGGGACAGAAACTTAATTCTGAGGTTCCTGAATTACGTAATTCTTTCTTTGATTACTTTGAAGAAAATCATATATATTATCAGGCCTATGTGAATAATCGTGAAGATATAATGAACAAGATTAACCATCAGACTAGAGATACTATGGAACAACAATTTCTTTTTTATCTTGAAAAAACATACGGACGCGATTCTGAAGTATTCGCCAGAGCTTTATATATAGCACGACATACTCCAGAAACAGTTCGTTACTATCCAAAAAACAATCCTGATGATATTCTTGAGATCATTTTACTTGATATGGTGGATGTCTATCGTATTTATAGTGATTCAGGTGTTTGTTTAAGCTTAAATGAGCCGTCATATGTTATTGATCAATATGGAAGTTTTAGAACTTATGAAAGTTATAATTTCAGTCTGGATGCTTGCAGAAAAGTAGAAAAGTCTCTGGTTCCTGAAGAAATTCAGGCTGCTGCAAGAAAATCTTTGGAATAGAATAAAAAAAGACTGCCTTGTAGTGGTCGAAACCATTAGGAAGCAGTCTTTCTTATAACATGCATTCCCGGGTAAGCCCCGGGTTTTTTTTATCCGAAAATCGGGCGAACTCTGTTTACAGTGTCACAAGCTGCAAGCTTTGCGATGATGTCGTCGGTTACAACGCCGTCTACGTCGATGATGTTGTAAGCTACGTCGCCGCGAGCCTGGTTGATGAAAGCTGAAATATTGAGCTTTGCTTCACCGAGGATTGTTGTGAACTTAGAGATTGTATCAGGAATGTTTTTGTGGCTGATACAAAGACGAGTTCCGCCGGCTGGAATAGGGTTGTCTGTAACTGTCTTAGGGAAGTTTACAGAGTTTACGATATTTCCATGCTCGAGGAAGTCCTTGAGCTGAGCAGCAGCCATGATAGCACAGTTGTCTTCTGCTTCTGGAGTTGAAGCTCCAAGGTGTGGCATACAAACAACCTTTGGATGGTTGAGCAATTCTTCAGCAGCGAAGTCTGTGATGAGGCATGAAACCTTTCCGCTGTCGAGGGCAGCAAGAATGTCTGCATTGTTTACAAGACCACCGCGGGCAATGTTGATAATGCGAACTCCGTCTTTCATGTTTTTGATAGAAGCAGCATTAATCATTCCCTTTGTGTCGTTTGTCTGTGGAACGTGGATTGTAAGATAATCACACTTAGCATAGAGGCTGTCCAAAGTTTCAGCAATCTTTACTTTCTTATCAAGCTTAAGAGCTGCGTTTACAGAAAGGAATGGGTCGTAGCCCCAAACGTCCATACCAAAGTGGAGGGCAAGGTTAGCAACCATAGCACCAATAGCACCAAGTCCGATTACACCAAGAGTTTTTCCCATCAGTTCAGGACCAACAAACTGGCTCTTTCCTTTTTCTGCGAGGGCAGGGATTTCGTCTCCCTTTCCGGCAAGGCCGTTTGCCCACTTGTTAGCTTCGATTACAGGGCGGCTAGAAAGCAAGAGTGCGAGGAGTACAAGTTCCTTTACAGCGTTTGCGTTAGCACCAGGAGTGTTGAATACAACAACGCCCTTTTCTGTAAGCTCTGGGATTGGAATATTGTTAGTTCCGGCACCTGCGCGGGCTACAGCCTTTACATTGTCAGAAAGCTGCATGTCGTGCATTTCTGCAGAACGAACAAGAATAGCATCCGGATTATTAATTTCAGATGCGATTTCATAATTATCACGGTCGAGCTGGTTGAGACCAACTGAAGCAATCTTATTTAATGTCTGAATCTTGAAACTCATTATGCATTCTCCTTTGCGAACTTCTTCATGAACTCAACGAGAGCCTTAACTCCGTCGAGAGTCATAGCATTGTAAATAGATGCGCGCATACCACCAACAAGGCGGTGGCCCTTGAGGTTTACGAGACCTGCAGCTGCGGCTTCTTTTACGAACTTGTCGTTGATTTCCTTTTCTTTTGCTACTGATGCTTCGTCTGTTGCACCAGTTGAGTACTTTGTAAGGAATGGAACGTTCATCAAAGATCGGCTTCCAACCTCAGTTGTTGCGTGATAGAAGTTGCCTTCGTTGTTATCAAGGTAGTTGTAAAGGTAATCAGCCTTTTCCTTGTTGCGCTTGAGCATACCTTCAGCTCCGCCGTTTGCTTCAATCCAGTGCAAAACCTTTCCAAGTACGTAGATAGTGTAGCATGGAGGAGTATTGTACATAGAATCATTATCAGCATGAGTCTTGTAGCAGAGCATAGTTGGAGTGCCAGCGCGGCAAGCTTCAGGCTCGCAGATCAAGTCTTCGCGGATGATTACAAGAGTAACACCTGCAGGAGCAAGGTTCTTCTGAGCACCGGCAAAAAGCAAACCGAACTTGCTTACATCAAGTGGCTCACTCAAAACGCAAGAAGAAATATCAGCTACGAGAGGAATCTTTCCTGTGTCTGGAATGTACTCGTAGTGAGTTCCCATAATTGTGTTGTTGAAACAGATGTAAGCGTAGTCATAGTTGCCTTCAATCTTTTCAACCTTTGGAATATATGAATAGTTCTTGTCTTTAGAAGATGCAATAATATCAACATCAACGCCAAGCTTTTTAGCTTCAGCAGCAGCCTTCTTAGCCCAGACACCGGTTTCGATGTAGGCAGCCTTTCCAGTGTGAATACCAAGGTTTTCTGCAACCATAGCAAACTGAGTAGAACCACCACCCTGAACAAAAAGCACCTTGTAGTTATCAGGTACGTTCATCAACTTGCGAACCATAGCCTCAGCATCCTGAATGATTGGCTCATAAGCCTTAGATCGGTGACTCATTTCCATTACCGACTGGCCAGTTCCATTATAATCCATCATTTCAGCTGCACAAGCATTCAAAACCTCTTCCGGCAGGCAGCTAGGTCCCGCACTAAAATTGTACACTCTTGCCATACATCGACTCCTTTGTCTTTTCTATATTCAGGAGGGGGAAGTCTCCCCCTCGCTACAGCCCGCGTTGCGGTCTTACGCTACCCCTTCTGCGGGGCTCAAACGCCGCCCCGCAACGCCAGGCTTTTAATTCACTAGTTTAAGCGCATTCAGAATTGAAAGATTCTCAACCTTCACGCCATCGGGCACTTTTAAGACCGCCCTCGTCATATTTACAATTCCCGTAACGCCGGCCTTTACCAGCCTGTCACACATAGACTGTGCTTCCTTGCTGGCAACCGTCAGAATTGCAAGGGTAATCTTTTCCTGTTTAATCACCCAGTTCATTTCTGTTGCAGGGTAGAGAGGGAAGGTGGAACGGAGAATCTCAACGCGGTTTACGTTTGAGTCAAAACCCGCCTTAATCTTAAAGATGCTTCCTTCTGTTGTGGCTTCATCCAGGAGGGCTGCTCCAAGTCTGTTTAAGCCCACAATGCAGCAGTTTTTCTGTTCGGATTCAAAGCCGAGTGCCTGTCCGATTGCTTCCTGCAAATCGTCTTTAAGGTACCCGTTTGAAACACCCTTGTTGTAACCAAGCAGCCAGAGGTCGTGGCGAATCAGCGAATCTTTCCAACCGGTAATCTCACTAATCTGCACCGAAGTTATTTTTTCGCTCTGCCAGCTTTGCAAAAGATTCTGCAAAGTAAGCATGCGTTTTCTGGTTACTTCTGGAAGTTCAGCAATTGCGCTCATTATAGGCTTTCCTCCTGCCTTGTGGAATCAAATTTAAGAGACAAAAGTGTGAATTTTGAGGAAATCTTACCAAAAAAGCCCGATTTTTGCAAATACTGTTAAAAAAATAACAAGCCTACAATCGAAGAACCGTTAAAAAATGGGCTGCGGCAGCGGGCCATTTTAGGTTCATCGAAAGAACGGCTCAGAGGCAAGCTGTGCTTGCCGACTGTATATTGAGTTAACAAAAAAAGAGGATCCGGAAAAACTATAAAAACCGGACCCTCAAAAAAATTAGGAGGCAAACTGATTATAAGGAGCTTCTGGAGGCAAGAGCCTGCGAAGCAACCTTATTTTGCATAAGCAACTGCAATTCCTGGTGTCATCTGTGTCTCAAAATAAGAGGCAACCTGCTCACCAAACAGCTGATCAAGCATTTTCTGGTACGACATGATTTTGCCAACGTAGTTCAAAGTAGACTGTGGAGTCTTGTTTGAACGAACACGGCCGGTTCCTGCATTGTACATAGCCAGTGCAGAAACTTCGTTTCCGGCTGTATTCAGGCAAAACTTAAGGTGTGCCATACCATATTTTGAACTTACGAACGGATCAAAAAAATCTGTCTCCGAAAGCTCGGGAAAGGAGTTGCTGTTCAATTGGAACAAGCCCCGGTCAATCGTAGTATTCGCATTCCTGTTCGTTGCGTTCGTATTATAATTGCTTTCTGTGTGCGCAAGTGAAAACGCCAAAGAAAGCGGAATATCATTTTTTTCAGCTTCTGTAAGAATGGCCTGTGTTACTTCGCGATTACCAGTAATCTGGAAGTAGAACCACTCTACTGCTGTGCGTGACAGAGGCTGTCTGTAAAGTGCAAGGCCACTGTCGTAATCGTCTGTAAGACGATTCAAAGAAACTTCAGAAAAATAATCCTGAAAAGCCTGTGAAAGCTCTTCTTCAGTTTCTTCTGATAAATCAATTATAGTCAAAGGCTCAGTTATTGCAGGCTGAACCGGTTCCGGTGCATTAGGAAGTAAAACATAAACAAGAACGGCTGCAGACGCTAAAACTATGCACAAAAATGCTGTGAGGAACCATGTACCTGCAAGTCTGTTCTGATTCTCTTTAGACTGCATACGTTTTTCCCTCTTGCTCTCTCGTTATTGCGGAGTATAATGCCACAAATGAAAATTTAAATCAAGAGAATTTTGAAGAAAAGTAGTGAATTTTCGTGAATATTTTACTTTTTCTTCGCAAATGGTGCGGTATTTTGCGGTATTTCGCAATAGATAGTTTTTTAATATACCACAATGTCATCCGATAGCGGATTTTCTGCCTTAGTGAAATATACGTACTGTGCGTGTTTGATGGCCAGAGTGTCCATAAAACCTGCTTTATCTTTAAGCTGGGCAGGAAGTTCAAAGCCTGCAACGCTCTCACAATCCTTTACGCGGCGGGCAGTGTGATTATATGCGTTGATAAAAAGCTCTTCCTCTTCCGGATTTTCAAGAGCCTTGTCTACAACAGGTACGAGTACGGCGAAAGTTCCTGTGGCTTCCATAGCTTTAAGCTGGTCTCTAAGGCCGGCAAGGTATTCTTCGTTGTAGGCCTCGTCTTCAATTTCTACAGTGCTCCAGGGAATGTCTACGCGTTTGAGGGTAGAGGTGTCTACCTCTGTGCCATCTGCTATTTTATAGAGTTTCTTGTTTTTTACGGTAAATATAGGGTCGAGTTTCATGGTTTTTCCTTAATTAGATCCCCGGGTCAAGCCCGAGGATGACATATATGCAGCCCTTGGAGGACATATAGATATAAAAAAGACCTTTACGCCGCAGGGCATAAAGGTCTGGAATTTCTAAATTCGATAATGCCTTCGCGTCTTCTATTCAGTAAGAATGCGGATAACTTCGGCCTTATCCTGAGTGTCAAGAATTTCCTGACGCTTTTCAGGGCTCTTGAACAAAAGGCTTACTTCAGCAAGGAACTGAAGGTGTGGACCTGTCTTGTTTACTGGAGACAAGGTCATAATGAAAATGCGGCATGGTTCCTGATCCAATGAATCAAAATCAACTGGATTATCAGAAATACCAATGCAGGCAACCAAATCCTTTACTGTATCTGTCTTTCCATGAGGAATGGCGATTCCGTGCTTCATACCTGTAGACATCTTGCGCTCGCGATCCAAAACACATTCGCGTGCAGCGTCCTTATCAGTAACCTTTCCAGCCTTGAACAAAACATCAATCATTTCATCAACGATTTCTTCTTTAGTTGTTCCTTTCAAGTGAAGATTTACTGTGTCTGTTGTTAATACTGTTCTTAAGTCCATAACATAAATGTTATTTCCACTTGCAAAAATTGTCAAGTGGAAAACCCCCTATATAGAGAAAAATCTTTATTTGACGTCAAGATATTTTTTGACTTCTTCAATATATTTGCTGCCGATAGTGCTTAAATTAAAGCCTTTGCGGGTAATCCAGCCAATTTCCATGATGCGGTTTATAGATTCATCTTCATCCTTAAAAGGAACTGCAATATAGTCTGAACCGTTGAGCTCTTCGCAGATAATTCCCGAGCAGAGGGTATAGCCGTTTAAGCCGATCATGAGGTTTAGCATGGTGGCACGGTCGTTGGCTTTGATTGTTCTGTGATACTCTTCTGTACTCAAAATCTCTTCTGCAAAGTAAAAGCTTGAATCATCGCCCTGTTCAAAAGAAAGACAAGGGTATTCTTTGAGCTGGGGCAGGGTAATCTGCTTTTTGCCAGCCAGCGGATGTCCCTTCCAGATGTAAACAAAAGCCTTGCAGTCTATAAGCGGATGGAATTCCAGATCTTTTGATTTTAAGATGCTTGTAATGGCCTTGCGGTTAAAATCGCTGAGATAAAGAATGCCTATTTCGCTTTTGAGGGTATAAACGTCTTCTATTACTTCGCGGGTTTTAGTTTCGCGGATGGCAAATTCATATTCGTTGGTATTAAAGCCCTTAACCATTTCTACAAAGCTTTTTACGGCAAAGGAATAATGCTGGGTAGAAACGCCGAATTTCTTCTTGATTGTGCCGTTTTCTCCATATTTTTCTATAAGATTCTGATAATTCATATAGAGCTGGCGGGCAGAGGCAAGAAATTCTGCACCATCGTTTGTAAGGGTAACTCCGCGGCCTGTTCTGTTAAAGATTATGATTCCAAGCTCATCTTCCAGATCGTGAATTGTGCTGGTAAGAGAAGGCTGAGAAACAAATAGTTTATCCGCTGCCTTATTAAGAGAACCAGTTTCTGCTATTCCTATTACGTATTTTATCTGCTGTAATGTCATACTTTTCCTTTGTTATTATAACTGATTTTTTACTATGGCGGAAACTATCCGTCCCTATTTTCTTTTAATTTTATTGCGGATATCAGCCAGCCTGTTGAGGGCTTCGTTGAGGGTGTCGTCCTTCTTTGCAAAATGGATGCGCACATAGCGGTTTTCCGGTTCGCGGAAGAAAGAAGAACCTGGAACGGTTCCAACTCCAACATCGCGGGCAAGCACTTCTGCAAACTCAAGGTCGCTTTCATAACCGAATTCGCTGATGTCTATCATGATATAGTAGGCCCCCTGTGGCTCTGTGTGAGGAAGGCCAATGTCCCGCAGGCCCTGTAAAAAGAGGTTTCTCTTGTGGGTATATTTTTCCTGAAGGTCTGCGTAGTAGTCGTCTGCAAAGCGGAGTCCTGTAACTGCTGCTTCCTGGAGTGGGGCAGCGGCACCAACTGTAAGGAAGTCGTGAACCTTTTTAATGCGTTCTGTGATTTCAGCATTTGCCTGTGTATAACCGAGACGCCAGCCTGTGATTGAATATGTTTTTGAAAGTGAATTACAGGTGATGGTGCGGTCCTTCATGCCCGGAAGACTTGCCATGTAGGTATGAATATTAGGCTTGTAAAGGATATGCTCGTAGACTTCGTCTGTGATTACAAAGGAGTCGTATTTTTTTGCAAGGTCTGCAATTATTGTAAGCTCTTCGCGGGTAAAAACCTTTCCACATGGATTTGAAGGATTACAAACGATGATTGCCTTTGGCTTCTGACGGAAGGCGTCTTCGAGGACGGCTGCGTCAAAGTTGTAGAGAGGCGGAACAAGAGGAACGTAGATTGGCTGGGCTCCGCTCAAGATAGTGTCGGCACCGTAGTTTTCGTAAAAAGGTGAGAAGACAATTACCTTGTCTCCCGGATTTGTTACGCTCATCATGGCGGCCATCATTGCTTCTGTAGAACCGCAGGTTACAACGAGTTCCGAGTTAGGATCTACTGAGACGCCGGAAAAATGAGTGATTTTAGCAGCCAGGGCCTCGCGGAAATTCTGAGCACCCCAGGTTGTTGAATACTGGTGAAAGTCTTCTTTTGTTACCTGTGCGAGTCTGTCTAAGATTTCGCGGGGCGGTTCAAAATCTGGGAAGCCCTGAGAAAGGTTTACGGCTCCGTACTGGTTTGAAATGCGGGTCATGCGGCGGATTACGCTGTCTGTAAAGGTTGCTGTTCTGTTTGATAATTGTGGCATATTCTTTTCCTTTATTTTACATAAGAAATTCCCGGGTTTAAGATTTCTTCCGGGTCAAATGATTTTTTGATTGCGTTCATAAGGCTGACATTCTGGGCCGGAGTCTGGGCAAAGAAGAAGTCTCTCTTGCTTACTCCAAGTCCATGTTCACCGGAAATAAGGCCTCCAAACTCTTTTGCCTTAGCATACAGTTTTTCAAGGTTAGCGTGAAGTTCGCTTTCCCAGACTTCAATGCTGCGGCCGGCGCGGACAATGCAAAGGTGTACGTTTCCGTCTCCTGCGTGACCAAAACTGATCATCTGCATGCCGCTTTCTTTTTCCAGAATATTTACATATTCTACAAAGTCTGCAACGCGGGCAATAGGAACAACAATGTCCAGCGGTTCCTGCTCGCTTACGGCTTCTACGGCCTTTACAAGGCAGCCGCGGATTTTCCATATATTTGCTGCATCCAGTTCCGGCGCACTGCCGTCAAGAATTATTACGCGGCGGCTTGCTTCTTTAAGAACTGATGAAAGCTTTGTGATGGCTGCGTCGATTTCTGTTGCTGAGCCGTCAAAGGTCAAAAGAAGATAGGCTTGGGCATCCGGGTCGGGATATTTAAGATTTAAGAAATCTTCGCCAAGCTTTACTACTTTTCTTTCTATAAACTCGACTGCTGTCGGATTAAGATTCTGTTTTAAGATAAGAGGTACTGCTTCGATTCCACTCTGAAGGCTGTCAAAGCTTACAAGAAGGCTTTGTGATTTTTCAGGCTTTCCGATAAGGCGAAGGAGTGCCTTTGTTATGATTGCCAGAGTTCCTTCTGAACCGATTACTATGTCTTTTACATCAAGGCCAGTTGTATCTTTGCGGTTCTTACTACTGACCGTTAGGATTGTGCCGTCTGCTAATACCAGTTCCAGGCCCATTACATAGTCGCGGGTAACTCCGTATTTTACGGCGCGCATTCCACCGGCATTTGTTGCAATGTTACCGCCAATGCTTGCTCGCTTTTCACCAGGATCTGGCGGGTAGAAAAAGCCTAAGCCTTCTACGTGTTTCTGGAAGTCTTCCAGTATAAGACCTGGTTCTACTGTGGCTGCAAAGTTTTCTTTGTCTATTTCGAGGATGCGGTTCATTCTGGAAAGATCAAGAATGATAGCGCCATTGTGTGGAACTGTGCTTCCTACAAGATTTGTTCCGGCTCCACGTGGAGTAACCGGAATATTGTTTGAGTGAGCGAACTTTAAGATAGCACTTACTTCCTGAGTGCTTTGTGCAAAAACTAAAGCAGAGGCGTTACCATGTTTACGTCCAAGCTGATCGCTAAGATATTTGTCTTCAATATCCGGAGAAAAAATTACTCTGGAAGAATCTGGTATTATTGATTTAAGCTGATTGATTGTAGACATGGTAAACCTCATTAAAAAAAGCCCGCTTGCGAGCTACCGGATTTTAAGGGCTGTGCCCTTAGGAGAAGGGGTAGGCCGCAACAAAGTGCGGCCGAGGGGGAGACTTCCCCCTCCTGTATTATCTAATTAAAACTCGTCGATATCCCAGCCTTCTTTGATGAAGTAGCCGCCGTATGTTTTGTTGAATACATCTTCAGTTGCTTTTGTCTGGAAAGCCTTAACAACCTTGCGGAAGATTTCTACCTTTGCAGGATCCTTGAGGTCTGCGCCGCGGGCTGCGATGAGGTTCCAGTACTGCTTTTCATCAACTGAAGTGTCTTTGAAAATTGCGCTTTCTGTTTTGATACCGAAGTCGAGGGCGTAGTTTCCGTTTACGATTGCTGCATCAACATCTGCGAGGGCTGAAGGAATTGTGTTAGCGGCAAGCTCTTTGATTACGATGTTCTTTGGATTAGAAACGATATCTGCAACTGTAGGGTTGAAGCCTGCATCTGCCTTAAGTGTGATAAGTCCTGCTGCAGCGAGAACCTTGATTGCGCGGCCGCCGTTTGTTACATCGTTTGGAATAGCAATTACTGCACCCTTCTTAAGTTCGCTTACTGACTTAACTTTGTTTGAGTAAAGATTGAGCGGAATGATGAAGGTGTTTCCGATAAGCTTTACATCGTAGTTGTGGCTGCCTGCATCGTTCTCCAGGAAGATTCTGTGCTGGAAAGCGTTCAGGTCGATTTCGCCGTTTGAAAGGGCGTTGTTTGGTGTTACGTAGTCTGAGAACTGAACAATCTTAAGATTGATTCCTTCTGCCTTGAGTGCCTTCTGTGCTGGAGCCCAGAGGTCTTCGTAGATTGAACCTACAACTCCAAGTTTAACTTCTACGTTCTTTGCTTTTTTTGACTTCTTTGTTGCGCCAAAAACCGATGTAAGAGCCAATGCTCCAATTAAAATACCCGCGATAATTTTTTTCATATTGATACCTCTTTTATAGCCGGGTCTCGGATTTTCCAGAGAACCCCTTTGGATTATTTCTAATTCGCTCAAGCGAACTCTCAACCTAGTTGATAGCTAGGTTATAGCAAAAATCTATAACTTGCGCTAATACAAGTTTTTTATTGTGAGTTATAGGAAAAAGTTATAACTCACGCATTGTCGTCATTCCGAACTTGTTTCGGAATCTATATTAAGCAGATCCTGAAACAAGTTCAGGATGACGGTGTTTTTTACATGCTCAGGGCTCTTTCGTAATTCTGCTTCATACTTGCGCAGCTGACATTAAACTTCTTCTGCTCTTCTGCGGTGAGATTAAGCTGAATTACTTCTGCAACTCCATTCTGATTGAGGCGGCATGGAACGCTTGCAAAAACATCTTTCTGGCCGTACTCGCCCTGGAGAAGGGTAGAAACCGGGAGAATTCTGTCTTCGTTTCCAAAGATGGCCTGAACGACATTTGCAATGCTGGCCCCGATTCCAAACTCTGTTGAGCCTTTTCCTTCAAGAATAATCCAGCCGGCTTTTTTAGCGCGGGCTGCAATTCCGTCCAGATCAAGCTTACCAAAGCGGTCCGGCTGCTCTTTGATGAGTTCGAGAATAGGCTTGCCGGCTACTGTTACTGTGCTCCATGGAACAAACTGACTTTCCCCATGTTCTCCAAGCGCATAAGCCTGAATAGACTTCTGCGAGTAGCCAGTTTCCTCGCTGATGGCGCGGCGGACTCTGGCAGAATCCAGGGTAGTGGAGGTGGAAAGGATTCTCTTTTTATCCCAGCCAAGTTTTTCCTGCAGGTAATGTGTTACTACGTCTGCCGGGTTAGAAATGTTTACGATAATTCCATTAAAGCCGCTGGCCTTGATTTTAGGGACAATGTCTTTAAGAATTTCCACTGTAGAGCCAAGAGTCTGCTGGCGGTCTACCTGGCCGGCTGAAATATCCGGAAGGGGACCGGCAGCTACAATCAGAATGCCGGCGTCTTTTATGTCTTCGTAAGTTCCGGCTTTTACTTTGACTGTGCGGCCAAGGTAAGTTGAAGAGTCCTGCAGGTCCAGTGCCTGGGCTGCGGCCTTCTTTTCATCAACATCGATATATACAATTTCTTCTGCAAGCCCCTGGCTGATAAGCGCATAACCGCCGTGGCTGCCAACGTGGCCCGCTCCGATAATTCCAATTTTGCGTATTCCCATAATATGCTCCTTAGTATGTCATTCTGAATTGCAAGTTGTCATCCTGGACTTGATTCAGGATCTAGTGTCTGTTTCGCTTAATGATTTTGTTTCCGCCCAGCTGTACCAGGTTTACGATGATTACAAGAACAATAATCGTGAGCCAGGTTACATCAAGCTGATTGCGGTCGTGACCGTACATGATGGCGAGATATGCCTGCGAATAGTCGCGATACATCTGCTGGTTCCAGAGTAGCGCGTAAGTGCAGCCGAGAAAGCCGCCGTAAATGAACGGGAGTTTCCAGTATTTGCGGTTATAGATTCGGTTATAGATTTGCCCCGCGCCGGGCAGCACGAGCGAGAGCCACAGGGCACGCTTAGGGTCGGGCACGAACTGCCGCTGCTTCATAAATTTTTTGGCGCGCTTCATCGCCCTTGCCGCCGCCTTCGACAGCGCGGCGGTGTCGGCAGGCGTTTGGCTGAGCGAGTCGATGGCCGTGAGGCGCAGCGTGTCGCGGGCGGCAGTGTCGGCTTTGACCGCCAGTTTCTTTGACTGTCGCACCTCCTTCAATGCCGGTGCTTTCCTGAGCGAGTCGGGCGGCAGAACGAGGGAATCGCACCTTGCCCCATATAACGCCGAACGGCCGAAACAATTTCCGGCCATAACGGTAAGCAGCAGCGCCAGCAAGAGGCGCGTGCAAGAAGGGCAGATGCTTTTCATGCTTAAATTAGCAGACGAATATACAAGTAAGAACTCTACTTCATTTTATCGAATAGCGCGATAATTCTTTCAAGTTCGGCTTCCGAGGCGAAAGGAATCGTGATTTTGCCTTTGCCCTGCGGCGAGCAGGTCATTTGCACCTTGGTGCGGAAGAAACCCGAGAGCGTGGCCCGCAGTTCGTCGTATTCTTCGGGCAGGCGTTTCGCCTTGCGATCCTTCAGCGTGTGTCGTCCGCTTTTCACGGTCTCGCCGCTGTTGATGCTTTTCACCATCTCCTCCACCTGCCGGACGGAATAGCCCTTTTCCTTAATCTCGTTGAAGAGTTTCACTTGCAGTTCAGGCCGTCCCAGAGAGAGCAGGGCGCGGGCGTGGCCTTGGTCCACGTCCTTGTTGCGCAGCGCCATTTGCACCTGTGCCGGCAGCTTGAGCAGGCGCAGATAGTTGGCAATCGTGGCGCGGTTCTTGCCCACCTTCTCCGAGAGCTGGTCCTGCGTGAGGCTGTATTGCTCGATGAGGTTCTGATAGGCGAGGGCTATTTCGATGGCGTTGAGGTCTTCGCGCTGAATGTTCTCAATGAGCGCCATCTGCATCATCGTTTCGTCGCTCGCCGTGCGGATATATGCCGGCACGGTGCGCAGGCCCGCCAGTTGCGAAGCGCGCCAGCGGCGTTCGCCGGCAATGATTTCGTAAGTGTCGTCGGAGTGCTTGCGCAGCGTTATGGGCTGAATGATACCGATTTGCCTAATAGAGTCGGCAAGTTCTTGCAACGCAGCCTCGTCGAACTCTCGGCGGGGCTGGTTAGGGTTGGGCTTTATTTGGTCCACGGGCACTTCGTTGATGCTCGAAGAGCCGTTTGCGTGTATTTCTTCGTCGGTCGAGATAATGGCATCAAGCCCTCGGCCGAGCGCGGGGAATTTCTTGTGGGGAGGCATAGGTATGGGTCGTTTATATGTTTACTCTTCTACCCGTCTGCTCAAAATTTCTTTTGCCAAAGCGAGGTAGTTCTTTGCGCCGGTCGAAACGGCATCGTAGAGAATGGCGGGCAGTCCGTGGCTCGGAGCTTCCGAGAGTTTCACGTTGCGCTGAATAACGGTGCGGAACACGAGTTCCTGGAAGTGCCGCTTCATCTCGTCGTAGATCTGGTTGGCCAGTTTGAGACGGCTGTCGTACATCGTGAGCAGGAAGCCTTCGATTTCGAGCCCGGGGTTGAGTTTCCGCTTCACGAGTTTAATCGTGTTGAGCAGTTTGCTGATGCCCTCGAGGGCGAAGTATTCGCATTGCACGGGAATGATTACGGAGTCGGCGGCCGTGAGCGCGTTCACCGTGATGGTGCCGAGCGAGGGGGAGCAGTCGATGAGGATGTAGTCGTACTCCTTACGCAGCGGGTCGAGCATGTTTTTCATCACGTGTTCGCGGTCGCCCAGATTATACATCTCCACCTCCGCTCCCACGAGATTGATGCTCGAGGGCACCACGTCGAGGCGTTCGATGTCGGTGCTGTAAATTGCCTCGCGGATGTTGCGGCCGCTCACCATGCAGTCGTACACCGAGCAGTCCACCTTGCTCAGGTCTACGCCGAGTCCTGAGGAGGCATTCGCCTGCGAGTCTGCGTCGAGGAGCAGCACGTTCTTTTCTAAGGTTGCCAATGATGCGGCGAGATTGATGGCCGTTGTGGTTTTCCCCACGCCGCCTTTTTGGTTGGCCAAAGCAATGATTTTGCTCATATATAAGTTTAAATATATAAGTAAGTTCGTGTCCCATGCAGCGGCGGGACAGTCCTCCTGAGAGGCGAGAAACCGCGCACCGCTGCCTATATCTTTGCAAAGATAGGCATTTTTCTTATAAGATAAGGTGTATAAGGCCCATTTTTCGCATTGAAGGCGGTAGCGCGGAGGTCAGAGAAT
>SFOB01000331.1 GCA_004554075.1 Treponema sp. | reverse complement strand
CTGAAAATTTCAGGTGCCATGTAAGCTTCAGTTCCCTTCCTATAATGTCAAGCCCTAAATCATTTATTTTTCAGGCTTTTCTTTAAATATTTACCTCATAAAACAGAGCCAAAAGTGTATGACAGTCATTGTATCTTGTACTGAACAGCTAAAAGAGGGTGCAGTTTATAAAGCGTCCCATTGTTTTGCTTCATAAAGGCTATAAATCCTCTGTTAACTATGATGGTGAACCTTCCGTGTCTAATGGTATCGTGTACCAACTTCCTTCGTCCCACCTGCTCATACACTGAGTGCTTGCTAAGCTTTCTAACAGGGTCATGCCCTACGGGGAGAACTACTGCAAGCTACAGCTCTTGTTTGTATTTTGATTTTACTGACCTGGCTACTCCACAGGGTACGGATATTCCGTGGACGCTTACCCTGCCTCGTTTTGCTGGTCATCGTGATGATGCAGTACCTGTAGTACTCCATCGTTATCGGGTTTCCTTCCAGAACCCTGCCCGATTTCGGAATCATCCGGACCCCGGCAGGGCTCTGGAATAAATAATGCTGCAAAAATGTCTTACGCTGCAATCGCTTCCTTCTTTTCTGGTCGCCTGATGTCCATCAGCATCTTTTTCGGATCATAGACCGTTCCATTCTTCAGAATCGTGTAGATAATCCTCAGAAGCTTGCAGGCTATCACAATCAATGACTGCATCTTTTTCAGCGGATTATCGGCTCGTGTCGTATAGTACATATGGAGTTCTTTGAATTCCTCAGCATGAGCCACTGCTGACTTTGCCGCCTGAAATAACCAATATCTGAGTCGTTTGCGTCCCCTGTGACTGATCTTGGTTTCTCCCTTATGCTTCCCTGAGCTGCATGCTACAAGGCCCAATCCGCTTAATTTTTGAATTTCCTTAACATCATCAAATCTCGAAATGTCTCCCATCTCTGCAAGAATTCCGGAAAGTGTGTTTTCTCCGATTCCTGATATCTCAAGAATGTTACCTGTATGAGGTATTTCCTGACATTTCTGATTGATCTGCTCCTCTATAACTGCAAGTTCAGCATCCAGCTCCATGATTTTCTGGACAAACCACTGTACAGCTGTCTTGCCTGCAGCGGCTCCATCCTTGATCCCTACACTTACTTTCGCATACTGTAAGATTTCTCCGGCTCTGCTATAGCCGCGTCCTCTAAGCTTAGCATCATGCCAGATTTGTCTTATCCCGTCTTCCCCAAGTGCTATCAGATCATCCGGACATCCTTATACTCTGGGAAATATATCTTCATTTCTCTGTGCATCCGGTTGATTGTCCGAATTCTGTCTTCATTCAGCTGATCTCTGAACATGGATAACCTGCGAAGCTCCGCATAGAGTTTTTCCGGAAGGTAGGGCATACCGAAGTTGCCATCCTTGACAAGGTTTGCTATCAGTTTCGGATCCTTCGTGTCATCCTTCAGTTGGCTGTTATCTTCCACTTCTTTTGTCTGCTTTACCGCATAAGGATTCACCTGAACAACGCTGATTCCATTTGAAATCATCCATGTCGCAAGGCAGAACCAGTAGTGACCGGTCGGCTCTAAGCCAAGAACTATCTGGTTCTTGTTATTCTCAGCAGCTATTGTTACTGCCCATTCCTTTGCACTCTGGAATCCCTCAGAATCATTGCCAAATGGGAATGCGGACTTACTGAGTTCTCTGCCTCTGGTGTCAATAGCTCTCAGATAATGTTTTTCACTGCCTACATCGCATCCTAAGATAAGCATGTCATCACTGATAAAAGAGAGTTTTTCATTTTTATCGAATTTACCATTGGTTTCCAACTCACGCCATGTGGAAGCTGTGAGATTCTCTCTGATCACCTCCGCTTTTTTCAAAAGCTCCTGCTGTTCAAAAATATTTGCTGTTACTACTTGATTTTTCTTTCTCTTGCCGTTAACATTCATTTTAGATACCTCTTGTACGCTTTAGATTTTTACCAACTGCCAGGTCAGTAATAATCTAAATTTACTTGAGGTATTTTTTTGTGTCAATCTCTTGACCTATTTAAAGTATA
>SFOB01000330.1 GCA_004554075.1 Treponema sp. | reverse complement strand
AATCCTGTCCATAGGAATGAATTCCACTGCTTCAACCAGCTTCTTTGCATTCTTAAATGTAACAACACCGCCTATTCCAAAATAATACCCCATGGAAAGATATTCCCTTGCTATCTCCTTTGAATAAGAAAAACAATGAATCACACCACCCGTCTTATCCTTGTCCCATTCCTTTAAAATCTCCAAGGTGTCCTCCGCCGCATCTCTGGAATGAATAATGACCGGAAGTTTCACTTCACTTGCCAACGCAAGTTGTCTGATAAACCATTTTTTTTGTATTTCACGATCCGGCTCCGGCCAATAATAATCAAGCCCAATCTCTCCAATTGCTACAATATCTTTTTGGACAGACGCCTTTTTAAGCCATAGCATGTCTTCTTCCTTCAGTTCTTCCGTTTCCGACGGATGAATACCGACAGCACCATATAAAAAGGGATAACGTTGTACAAGCTCTATTGTTTTTTTTGTGGAAGCTATACTTGCTCCGACATTTACAATAAACTCTACTCCCTGCTCCTTCATTTTCCAGAGCAATTCCTCCCTGTCCTCATCAAAAGCTTCATCATCATAATGCGCATGTGTATCAAAGATCATATTCTGCCCCATTCTTTTCCCTGATTACCTTCCGAAAAATTCGGATAAAATTTTTTAAAAAAATGCTTGCAAATCAAAGGACATTATACTATAATAACACTTGCGTTGCAAATGAAGCCTATATAAAATCGCAAATGCGTCTTTAGCTCAGTTGGTAGAGCACCTGACTCTTAATCAGGGTGTCCAGGGTTCGAGCCCCTGAAGACGCACTTATAAGTACCATTTTTGAGGACATATGAGCCTTGGGGATGGTGCTTCTTTTTTGCGCGTAGGCATGAGCCATGCCACCAGAAAAATGCAGAGCTGTTTGTGAGCTTGCTCACACAAACGGCTCTGCATTTTTTTGGTGATAGGGCGAAGCCCGCGACTGAGATGCGTTGGCGCATCGATGGGCGCGCAGGGCTTGCGTTGGCGCATCGATGGGCGCGCAGGGCTCTTTTGTTGGAGTGATACACAAGCCCGCGACTGAGATGCGTTGGCGCATCGATGGGCGCGCAGGGCTCAACTCTATATTAATTTACTGAATTCCTCCGCCGGCATAGGCCTATAAAAGTAAAATCCCTGCACACATTTCCCGCCCTGTTCCCTGACAAAATCAACCTGTTCTTCTGTTTCGATACCCTCAGAAACCGTTTCAAATCCCAGATTCTCAGCAAGGCGCATAATTGCCGAAATTACAGCCTTATTTTTATAATCCAGTTCATTCTTAAGGAAAAATCCTCCATCCAGCTTAATGACATCAACGGGAAGTGATTTCATAAGGCTTAAAGTTGAAAATCCCGCTCCGAAATCATCCATGGAAATTACATATCCCATATCCTTCATATTCTTAATGATCCCGACCAGACGCTCTGTATCTTCGAAGAAGACGCTTTCCGTAATTTCTAATTCTATTTCTTCAGGGCGAAGTCCATATTTATCACTTAACTGCTTTATGTACTCAGGAAGACCATCATTCAGCAAATGAAGTCTGGATAAATTGACGGAGATCAAAGGAACCTTCTTCCCTTCATCCATCCATTTTCGCATCAGCTTAAAGGTTTCTTCATAAACAAACTTATCTATTTCCACGATCATTCCATTTTCTTCCGCAAGAGGAATAAATTTCCCCGGCGAAATTAAGTTTCCATCCGCATCGACCATTCTTACCAGAGCCTCTGCACCGATGATTTCATTGGTAAGAATATTTACCTTAGGTTGAAAGAACACCCTGAAATATCCTTTCTCGAGAGAATCCTTCATGGCCCTATTGATAGCATCTTTTTCTATTTCCTGAAGTTCAAACTCCCTTGTATAAATATAGGTGCCATTTGTCTCATAGATACTCCTCAAAGCCATTTTTCTTGCCTTCATCGCTTTATCCAGGCATCGACTGATATATTCCTCTCCTTCCGGTATCCGATAGATACCTGCAAAGCAATTGATTGCAATATTCGGAAATTTTTTTCTGAATTTCTTAGCCAGGTCATCAGAAAGTTCTTTCATCGTTCTATATTTACCATTTCCATAATTAACAGCTTCCGTTAATGCAACAAAATCATCTCCCTTTATACGGCAGAAAAGTTCTCTCTCCTTGAGGCCTTCCTTAATCTTTTCCACAAACGCCCTTAGAATCTGATCCCCTGTTTCATAGCCATATTCATCGTTAATCCTGGAAAAATCCTGAATCCCCATAAAAATCAATATCAGGCCTTCTCCTTGTCCCTTTTTTAAAGCTTTTGTTGCCTCCATTCTGAACTTCTCATAGGACATGGCTCCTGTCAGCTGATCGACACCTTTTACTCTCTTTA
>SFOB01000329.1 GCA_004554075.1 Treponema sp. | reverse complement strand
CTGGCCTTTCCGGCTGGCACTGCTGACCAGGGTGCGGCCCGCCGCCCGGGTATAGCCGGTCTTGATCCCCTCACAGCCCTCCACCAGGCGCAACAGCTTATTGTGATTGGTCATCAGCCGGCCGCCGATAGAGACGCTTTTGGTGGAGACGATCCGGGCAAAGGTCTGGTTCTCCATGGCCGCAGCGGCCAGGATGGCCATGTCCCGGGCCGTGGAATAGTGGTTCTCGTCATCCAGTCCGCTGGGGTTTTGAAAGGAGGTGTGCTCCATGCCCAGCTCCCGGGCCCTCTCGTTCATCCGCGCCACGAAGCCATCGCCGCCCACGCTGTCTGCCACGGCCAGGGCGGCGTCATTGCCCGAGCACAGCAAAAGCCCGTAGAGCAGCGTCTCCAGCGTCAGCTGCTCCCCCTCTTTCAGGTACATGGAGGAGCCCTCCGCCAGGGTATAGGCCCGCTTCACCGTCACGGTCTGCGCCAGGTCTCCCTCCTCGATGGCCACCAGGGCGGTCATGATCTTGGTGGTGCTGGCGATCAGCATCTGCCGGTCAGCCTCTTTTTCATACAGGATCCGTCCGCTGTCCGCATCCATCAAAATGGCGGCTGCGGCAGAGGTCTCCACGGCCATGGCCCGCGCCGGCACACCGGCGGCCAGAAACAGCACAAGCAGGAAAAGCGCGCGCTTTCGCAAGGGAACTCACCCACCCTTTTCAAAGGATGGGTGTAGTATGCCCCTTATTCGCTCTCTTTTTCCTTCTTTTTTTCTTCAACATTATCTTTCTTAAAAAATGAAAATAATCCCATGAACTTACTTTATTAAAACAAATTAATAAGTTTTTATCAATTAAGTTAAAAAAAAAATGCAAAAAGAAGAAAATAAAATATTAAGATAAAAAATGGTGATCAGAAAAAAAAATAAAATATTAAGATAAAAAGACACCATGATAAAGAAAAAAGTAAAATAAATATGAAATAAAAAAAGAAAAAATAAATTAATAAAATAAAAAACCATCTATAAACATTTATTATAGAACTCTTCTATTTTATCAAATGGGATTACATCCACATTATAATACAAATCAGTGTGAACAGCACCAGGAATTATCACCAATTCCTTATTGTCACCAGTCAATTTAGCAAATTCATCTTCTGAAAAGTATCTTGAATGAGCATTTTCACCATGAATCATCAAAATAGGAGTTCTGATTTCATCGCTGTATGCAATGATAGGCTGTGAAATAAAGGACATGCAACCGATTACATTCCAACCATCATTGGAACCTGGAGAACGTGGATGATAACCTCTAGCGTCTGCATTATCCGCTTCATCATAATACCCTTTAGCATTTATACGAGTCATGTTATACATTGTAGAAGTTACTGTAGCCTTGATTCTTGTATCAATGCTTGCAGCATTCAATGCCATTCCTCCCCAACCGCAGACTCCTAAAATGCCTATTCTTTCAGGGTCAACTTCATCATGACAAGACAAGAAATCAACCGCTGCTTGGAAATCCTCTGTATTTATATCAGGAGAGGACATAAAACGAGGATGTCCTCCGCTTTCACCTGTAAATGATGGGTCAAATGCTATTGTTAAAAATCCTCTTGCAGCAAGTTCCTGGGCATAAAGACCAGAGACCTGTTCTTTTACAGCACCAAAAGGACCACTTACAGCAATAGCTGCAAATTTGCCTGCCTCACCCTTTGGCTTGTATAAATCAGCAGCTAAAGTGATTCCATATCTATTTACAAATGTGACCTTTTCATGGTCCACATCATCTCTTTTTGGGAAAACCTTATCCCATTCCTGTGTTAGCTCTAATTTTTCACATTCCATTTTATCATCCTTTTAATTATTCATTCTGAATATAATTTATTCCTATTCTAATGAATTATAATATTCATCTTCAACTTTTTCTAGCCATTCAGCTTCAGCATCTTCACCAGGAACTTCAACAGCAATATGTGCAAACCAAGAGTCCTTTTTTGCTCCATGCCAATGCTTCACATTAGGTTGGATTGTAATGACTGTTCCAGGTACAAGACTGACTGGATCTTTGCCTTCTTCCTGATACCAACCTTCACCAGCTGTGCAGAGCAATATTTGACCTCCTCACTACTTGCCTTGTGGATGTGCCAGTTATTCCTGCATCCCGGTTCAAAAGTGACAT
>SFOB01000328.1 GCA_004554075.1 Treponema sp. | reverse complement strand
CAATTGATGATTTTGTTATAAAATATACATATAGGTATGATGAAGAATCTGGTAATTACGTAAAGGAACCATTGGAGCATAATCTGCGTTAATCATCAAATATTAGAGGTCATTAATCAAAGAGTATTGAGCATCATATCTTGTTACTCGAGTATATGCTTTCTTTGCGGCATTGATATTTGAAGAAACTAACTCTTCAGCATTGTCAATATCGACTAAAACATACATCTCTGTCGTTTGTATATTTCTATAAATATCACTTGGCAATTCATCTACACTCTTTACCAAACGAACGTTCTTGGCATGGAAAAGATGCTGGTCTTCTACATTACGTGTATGAAAAAGTACATATCCTATTGATTGAAGGTTTTCTGCTATCTCAATGCCTGCAATCTTGCCTGCAGGAAGGAACTTAGGACGCTTTGCTTCGTAGTTTTCCATCATCACCATCAATACTCCTTGTTTCTTTGATTCCTCTGTCAGCGGTTCCAATGTTCCCACATTTGGTAAGTCATCTATCAGCAATTCCTCATCAAGAGTGAATGCATCGCTGACATAGAAATGGCTTTGCAGATTTGCTATGATAAGGTCATTTTCGGCAATCTCTTTTTCTATAGATGCTTGTCTAAGACTTAGTGATTGCCACAATGCCTTGCTCTCATCATCTCCTCTCATCAACGCCAATACCAAATAGTTCTTGTTTGATTTGGAACGATAGAGCTTACCATTCAGTTGGCTGAAGTTCTCTTTCAGGAATTGATAACAATCCTTGCCTGCACGAGGCTGGATAGTACGGAACGTATATAGCTTATTGAATGTTTCCTGTATCTTTTGTCTGAAATTCTTCCTTACGTATTCCCTCCATGTAGCCTGCTTGCTTTTGTTAGCCCTGCCGTAAAGTGACACGATATAGAGGAAGTTGACATCGTAGTGGCATAGCAGGAGAGTGTCGCGGTCGAAAAGGCGATTCTCGAACTGTCGGTTAAATTGCACTCCATTAGCCTGCTCTACTAATTGGGCATCATCAAATGAAAGAAACTTGCTGCCCTCTTTTTTGTTTGGAATCCTTGCGCTGATGAAGAAGTTGGGGATGGAATTATACCCTTCAGTCAACGCATCACGCAACTGAGGTTGTTCACCGTCATCACTATCATCAAGGAACAAGTTCATATTCCATTGGATTACATTCTTGGCGTATGTGTATTGCTTGTAGATAGACTTGTCGCCAAGAACCACCGTGTCGTTCTTTGAGCGTTTATAGTATTTGCTGTCGCCAATGTAGTAAGTCAGTTCCGCAGGCAAGTTAGATTGCTCTATCAGTCCTTGACCTATAAACATGTGGTCAACCAATTTTCCGTCGCGTTGTTCCGTCAGTTCCTTTGGCAACTTGTTCTTGTCCTCACCACCTATCAGTGTGTCAATCATCACCTCAAATATGTGGTCGAAGTCCTTGGCAAGCAGGAAGTCCTCTGCTTGTCGGTTGATGGAAATTTTGTATTCCTTGTCGAAGAAAGCATAACATAAGTCCCATATTCTGAGAGCCTTGTCTGAGAAATATTTATATTTTATCTGCTTCAGTCTGCGGCAACCGTATTTTTTCCCTATGTAAGAGCGCTTAATCTTGTCATGACTAATCAGTTGATAGTTGATATTCATATAAAACGAGAAGCCATGCTCTTCCTTGATATAGTTGAGGATAGAGAAGAAAATGATAAGGAGTTCCTCGTCAAAGTTTACCATCTTTTTTCTGTTTACAGGGTCAGTGTAAACGGGTTGCCCTTTCAGAAATATTGGATTGGTAGATGTTATTGTTTTCTGCCATTGAATTTTGTTTACTCCAGTATGAACATTTTTGGCAATAAACGTGAAATAGTCTTGGTTGTCCTTGTTAAAATCACGAAGAGCGATAATCACATCAAGAAGAGTGTTGTGTTTAATCTTCTTTCCTCTGCTTTCCCCTTGATATTCTTTGCTTTCAAGAATATTGTCGTTATGTGTCTCTTTATATACGCTGATTGTGCGGTAAATCCATATTGACAAGGTTGAAAGAAACTCCTTGTATTCCTTGCTTCCTTCTTCTGTGAATTTCTCCTTGATGGAATCAGAACTAAAGTCGATGA
>SFOB01000327.1 GCA_004554075.1 Treponema sp. | reverse complement strand
CATGGCAATGTGCGTCTTTCCGGTACCCGCTGGCCCGATGAGCGCAACATTTTTGTGCGAATACAGAGTTGAAAGCGACTGCAATCCTTCCAGCTGACTAACGTTCTTACCGTGAACCTGACTGAAATCAAAATTCTCGAATGTCTTCGGGGATTTCAGCGGAAGTTTGCTCAATCTGAGCATCATCTGAATTGAAGCCTCGTTGTTGCGTTTCTCAAGGAATGTAAACATCCGCATAAGAAAAATCATTATCAAGAATGAAGGTTGAAAGTTCTTCTTCCGTCATCTTTACTTTTAGGCTGTCAAAGCAGCGCATTATAAGGTTTAGTTTTGTATCATCCATATATCATCACTCGAAATTAAATTTGTTGAATCCGTCAGCAGTATCATCCTCAAGAGCCTGCTGCACGATTGCCTTTACCGGTGCCGTAGGAAATTCTTCCGGCTGTTCGGGTTTTGCGTACTGGTCATGGCAGAACGAATCCCTTCTGCTCCATGTCACATTGTGGGTGACAAGGCATCTGGTCATGTCGTCAGAATAAATTGACAGGATTCTGTCAGTTCTGTTTACACGTACAATGCTCTGGCCATAGGAATACGGAACACCGAACCGACGCCCTTCATATGTGACAAAGCCGTCAAAGCTGATTTTTCGTTCCGGAAACAGATAAAGCAGTATCGCCGGCTCCTTTAGAAGCGGCTGGCAGATTTTACGGCAGTTATCCTGATGGGTCACGACAGGAAATCCTTCGATTTCTTTTCTGTAAAGGCTGTTCTTGTCACTGCACCACTGCAGAGCCTGCTCGTTGAGATCTGTGACATTCACGAACTGACGCCCTGCAATGAAATTTTCCTTGACGAATCTGACAAGACGCTCAACCTTGCCTTTCGTAAAAGGATGCCGAGGCTTGCATAATTTAGTTTCAAAGCCTACAGCCTTCATGAAAGCCTCATAGTCGTGATTCCAGACAGGCCGGCCTTCAAAATCCCTTTTGATGACTACGGACTTCATGTTGTCCGTAAGGACTTTTTGAGGAATTCCCATATACTGAAACGAATGAATCATTCCTATGAAGAGATTTTCCTGCTTTGCGTTCGGAAAGAATTCAATGTATTTCATTCCGCAGTGATGACAGATCATCGCAAAACATGCAGCCTGATATTCAAGCCCTGAATAATCACGAACCTTCACAAAGCCCCAATCCATCTGGAATGCTTCTCCGGGATTCGTGAAATACCTCAAGCCCCTGCTTCCCTGCGGTTCGACAGCGTACCTTTTGGGCGGAAGCAGATTTTTATTCGCGGCGACATAGCGTTTTATGCCGCTCAGGCTTCCTTTGTAGCCGACTTCTTTCAGACGGTCATAAATAACAGATGTATTCTTCACGCCCTGGCGGAGCAGATTGTTCGCAACGGACTCATAACCTGTCATCACGGTCTTTAAAGCTTTTCTTCCCATGAGCGCATGAGGTTTTTCCTTAAAATTGTTGGATTTTAATCTTCTGAGTTTTGCCCGACTGATTCCGGTTCTTCTCTCAAGCTCCGAAAGGTTGACTTTTGCAAGGTCAAAACAATCCCCTTGCTCCATCTTCATATCTTGTAGCGCTTGTGTTAAACTGACAGTGAAGTCATTATCATTTTTCATATTCCTCCCTGACTGAGTTTCTGGTTACTATTCAGTTTAGAGAGTTTTATATGATTTGATAATGGCTTTTTTAATTGAACTTATTTTTGGCGATTTCCGCTGGACTTAGGTGTGGCTGAAATCGGCGAGCTCTAACATCACTTCTATAATCTGGACGGATTTTGTATTTAACCCCATTATGTTCCCCAAATGCCTTATCATGCAGCCAATCATGTGTATCAGGAAAAATAACATCGAAATATTCATTTAACCTGTTCTTATAAGTCCTGTATCTTTATCTATGCCAGCTTTCTGAGCCAATTCTGTTGTTTCTCGTAAAAAGCCCCAAACCTTATTCATAAAAAAGCTCCATCTCATTACATTATTTATTCATCTTTCTTA
>SFOB01000326.1 GCA_004554075.1 Treponema sp. | reverse complement strand
GTCCCCGGCTGCCTCAAGCATTCCCGATTCAACTTCGACAATCTCTATGACCGCATCCGCAAGAACATCGAGCGAGGCAAGGAAGTCACACTGACGATACGGTAGCGATAGCGATAACGCCAATGCCAACGCTAATTCACCATCACCATCGGGTTCGTTCAAATAGTTTTATATGTTTTAAGTGTTTTATTTAGATATAAAAATAAAACAAGTAAAACCTTTAAAACATTAATATGTTGTCTTAGTTTTGAGTGTTTTATTCAGATTAAAATAAGATTAAAATAAAACTGGTAAAACTTATAAAACTTTAATATGTTGTCTCAGTTTTAAGTGTTTTATTCAGATTAAAATAAAACTGGTAAAACTTATAAAACTTTAATATGTTGTCTCAGTTTTAAGTGTTTTATTCAGATTAAAATAAAACTGGTAAAACCTATAAAACAATAATATGTTGTCTTAGTTTTAGATGTTTTATTCATTTATAAAAAATATGAAGTATTATTCAAAATCACAGATATTACGAAACAGAGGTTTCCCTTCAGTTGTAAGAATTTCATTCTTCTCTGCATCATACAGATAACGTTCAATCTCTGCATACTTAGGAGCGAAATTCACGATTATCCCACAAGAAGCTTTTCTGAGTCGCATATAGTTAAATAGCTGAGCTTTGTTGTCACCACCTAACGATTCCACAGCTTTCAGTTCAACTATAATGTCACCCTTGCAAAGGAAGTCAAGCCTATATTCAGCTTTCATTTCTTTGCTATGGTAAAGAGGATGGAATGTCAATTCTCGCTGATACTCTATACCTCTCTCTTGAAGCTCCATCTCCAAGCCCTCTTGGTAGCAATATTCATTCAGCCCGGGACCAAGTTCTCTATGAACCTCATGTATCGCCCCTATAACATCATACATGTGTCGAACTAATTTCTTATGATCAATCATACCAGAAGAAGAATTTATTTATGTATTTTGCTTTGATTAAAATAAAACTGGTAAAACAAGTAGAACAATTATAAGTTGTCTCAGTTTTAGATGTTTTATTCAGATTAAAATAAAACTTGTAAAACCATTAAAACATTAATATGTTGTCTCAGTTTTAAGTGTTTTATTCAGATTAAAAATAAAACCAGTAAAACTTGTAAAACTTTAAAATGTTGTCTTAGTTTTAAGTGTTTTATTCTTATTCGACCGCAAAAGTACTTCTTTTTCCTGATATGCGCAAGTTTATGAACTATATTTATCAATTTTCCTTAGGATTTTCATTTGGGATTTATCGTGATAAAATCTTTATTCATCCGTATAATCCGTAAAATCCGTGTTCATTAAAAAGTTTTATATGTTTTAAGTGTTTTATTCATTAACCCATTATGAAAGACTTACTTTTATCACATCACTTCAAGCTCTCCGAGTTCGAGCGCTCAGCCACTGCCACCAAGCTTGGCATCGACAACAGCGTTCCATCACAGTACATCCCTGCCCTCCAGCAGCTCTGCAAAGAGATCCTTGAGCCCCTCCGCGAGTTCGCGGGCCAGCCGATTATAATAAGCAGCGGCTACCGATGTCCTCAGCTCAACATCAAGGTTGGAGGAGTCTATTCCTCACAGCACACCCTTGGAGAAGCCTGCGACATACGCATTCCCGAGTATGACTTCACGGGCAAGCAAGGCCAGCGCTTCACCAACACCGACATCCTCGACCGATGGTTCACCTGGATTATGAACAACTGCGACTACGACCAGCTCATCAAGGAGACCACCGACCGTCGCATTTACTGGATCCACGTCTCCTGCCGAGCCAACAAGAGCAAGAACCGCCATCAGGTCATCCACTTCATGCAGAAAGGAGGCAGCCGATGAAATCAACCCTTTTGGCGCTTGAAACCCTCTTCATAGCACTCCTGTCAGCCCTCGTGCTGACGGGCTGTGCAATCCATCGCCCCCTGCAAGTGGCAGAGCATGTGACCCGCGACACTGTCTATATCAACAAGTTGCACTACGACTCCATCTACATCGACCACTGGCAGAAAGTCTATCAGCAGTCCGACACCATCTATCTCGATCGCACAAAGTACGAGTACCGCTATCGCCTCCTTCG
>SFOB01000026.1 GCA_004554075.1 Treponema sp. | reverse complement strand
TGTTCCATGATAAATATCATTAGCTGGTCCAATAGTAGATCCGTTCATCCACTCAGAATCTTCCATTCCATCCATGTAAAGAACTTTTGTAGCTGTAAGGCCACCAATCTTAGATGTATCTATATTTGAAGGAATTGAGTTCAAAATTGTATTAAAATCTGGACCATCAATTACAGGAGGTATTGCCCAACCTGCAATCTGACGTAAATAGATTTTTCCACTTACAACTTTTACAGGTTCATCAAAGGTTAATTCAATCTGTTTTCCATTTGTATATTTTTTTCTTCCATCACTAAGGGGTGTGGCTGTTCCCTTAGGAGTCATATTTACAACCTTCGGTGCCACGCCATCGCAGCGGAGATAGTCACGAACATAATCTTCTGCAAGCGCTGTTTCCCCCTGCCCTATTCCATATTCATCTACTATACCACTAAGATCGATGGCACCTGCTTCGGCACCTGCTTCAATTTTGAGAGTAAACTCATCCGGGTCTCGGGTCTGGTAGGTAAAGGTTGCTGTCGAAACAGTTTTACCTTTGCAATCAGCATCCAGTTCTGCCTTTGTATCTGCATCTGTATGATCAGTATTATTTTTTCCAGAAAGCAGAATGAATGCGCTACTGTCTGATGCTATTACAACTGGGCTCGTGAAGTAAACATTAAACTTAAGGTTTGTACCTGCCTTGTAGTTTCCGTCTGCATTTGTACATTCAACAGTAAAACTTGGGAAGGTACTGTTTATTTCTACATTTACAGGTCCTGCATACGCAGAAACATTTCCGGCTTTATCTTTAATTCTTGCATAAACTGACGTACTGGAATTCAGAGTCTTCCCTTCTGCACTTGTCCATATTTTTCCACCATCTATAGAATACTGTACTGTTTCAGGTGAATCTGTGGTAGCAGTTACTATATTTGGATTTGTAACTGTAAAGCTAACTGAATTTATGTATTTTCCGCCAGCTGTAATTCCTGAAATTACGGGTTTCTTTTCTGGAGCTTTTGTATCAATAAAGAGGTTTGGATCCTTATCTGTTCCTGTAAGAGGATTTGTAAGCTTATTATTATAACTGTCTTTTATTACATCAATACTCTCTAAACAGGTATCTTCATCATAAGTTATAGCACCATTAGGATCACCGGAATCAGGATCATCGGAAGTTCCTCCAGTAACTTTTTTACTGAATACAAGAGTTGTTTTTCCTGCACTTGTAGAGGCACTCTGCCATGCTAAAGTTATATCGCTGGAACCAACCTTTACTTTCATTGAAGGAGAACCTTGTACAGTTACAGGCTTTGATGTAACTACATTTGCAGTAATTGTTCTTCCTTCGCGCAGGTAGCTTATTCCAGAGTCAACATTATCCGTATCTACTGCCGAAGTAACTGAAATCGACTCTACTTCAGGCAGAATTGCATCAATAGTAATTGGGTTTGCAGCCCTCTTTTCCTGCAGGTTGCAACCAGTTTTCAACTGTCCGGTTATATTGGCAATTGTAGCTGCAATGCCCTCTATCGGGTCTGAATCTACCAGAATACCATTGTAACTAGAGCCACTTAAGGCTTCGGTTTTATCACCAGGCTGAACAGTATAAGTAAAGGTAAGAGTTGTTGTACCATTACCTTCTTTGTTCAACCATTCAGCATAACGGATTGTACTTGCCGGACTGGATCCGTTTTTAATTCCTTTTATTCTAAGTTTTGGAGTAGCATCTTCCAAAGTTATTGTTTTTGTAAAGGAAACATTAAACTGAATTTTCTGAGGATTTCCTGATTCATCATATAAACCAATCTTTGTAGGAGCTGAAGAAGTGATTGTATTAATAGTAGGAAGTGAACTTAAAATAAACTCGTAAGTTTCAAATTTGTAATTTCCAAGTACATCTTTAGCATATATAACAAATTTTGGATTCTTACTGGCGCCTGCATAACCTGCTAAAGTATCAGCCTCTATTGAATCTGCTGTAAATACGCCATTTAATAAGTTACCTGTTATTTTACAAGAATCTAAGGCCGCTAATATCTCTGCTTCTGTTTTTGTTTCCTCATCAATAAGAGCTGATAAATTTGCAACCGCAGAAACATCAAAAAGTCTGCATTCTGCAATTGGAAGTTTACTTGTTTTTTCTGCCTTAAACTTAATTTCAAGGTCTTTTTCCTGATCAATTATAGCCATGTTGCCGGATGGATTTTGAAGTGTAATTATCGGCTTTAAATCATCGCTTGAAAGGGTTAATTCAGAATCAGAATATTTTTCATCTGCACGGATAAGACGGATAAGGAAGTATTTTCCCAGAGCCTTTTCGTTAGTTGATGTACCATTTTCTGCAACACTGACAAAATCATTCAGCAGCTCTAAATCAAAATCAAACTTTGTTTTCTTAAAGCCACTGTCTGATCCATCAGGAGTAAGCTCTATAGACCAAAGCTTCATTCCTGCATAATCACCAGTACCAGCAACTTCTTTTTTTCCATTTGTAAAACCACTTGCATAATTTGCATGATTTGTAACAGTAAGAGAATTCAGCCAGGCCTGAGCTTTTGCCTTTTTATCTGCTGCTTTAAGAGCTTCCGGAACCCATACAAATTCCAGATACTTACAGTCAGATTTGTCAAGAGTAATACCTTCAAAACTGATATCGGCATTAGTACCAGTAACAGAAGGAATCTGGTTATTTTCAGGTTTAGTAAGAATGAGGGTTGGAAGAGAATCATCAGAAACTGTTACAGGAATTGTAATATTATTAATAGGCTCTCCCGAAATTGCCTCTGCATAAATTTTCAACTTTAAGGTTTGAGGAGTTGTTGGTGCTTGTAAAACAAGAACCTTTTCGCTTTCGTTTGTATTTACTGTTGCTTCTTTGTATATACGAGTAGATAAACTATTGCCATTTGTATCTACTAATTCACAGGAAACTGTTCCTTTAAGAGCATCATCATCAAAAAGAGTAACGCTTAAAGAATCTCCAATATGCAGTCTGAGATAAGGATTACCATTTTCGTATTTCAAATCAGAAATTGCATATTTTGGATTATCACTTTCAGGCCACCAGATAAACCAGCCAAGACTTATTGTTTCATCTTCTATTTTATTTGGAGCAGGATCTGTTACTGTATCTTCTGCAGAATAACGAACCTGAAGATAATGCAAGCCAGAATCAAGAGAAGCTTTTGCTGCCTTTAACATTTCATGAGTTACGGTAAAGGCTGGAGCATAATTTGTACTTGTAGATGATTTAGGAATTTCATTAATAATTTTGTTTCCATCTTCATCCCAGATACTGATTGAAACATTCTGTACACCAGAAATATCACTAAAGGCAGAACAAATATCAAACTTTACATTCTGGGCAACATCTTTATTTGAAGGTTCGTTAAGACCAGAGTCTTCCTTTACAATATTTTTAAGAGTATCAAGACTTTGCAGATTATACTGGATTCCGTTGTTAAGGCGGTCTATATACCAGGCATCTCCAACAGGAGCACTATTATCTACAAAGAGGGTAACAACTTTAGAAGACTTAACTCCATAATTTCCAGAACGGTCTTCTGCCGTAAATTTAAGATAGCAGGCACCCTCTTTCGGGAAGGCAATATCAAGCTCCCATTCGTTTCCTTCAAGTCTGGCATTTTCCAGAGCACTATAAGACTCTTCTCCCGCCCATTTGATTTCTGCACGAACATTTGTTACTTTGATATTATCTTCTGCAGTTCCGTAAAAGCTTACTTCCTGACGACAATAAATACTTGTTTCAAAGCTGGTTTTAGGAGTTTCACCACCGCTCACCATTTTTTTTACGCTAATAACCGGAGCCTCAAGGTCTACGCTTTGGCCCATGCCGATTTCGCAGGAAGTGAAGAAAAATGTAAATGCAGTCAATGCTGCCAGTGCGAATTTGAGAAAAGAATGCGAACTTTTTTTCATTTAATAGCCTCTAGAGCGTTAATACTTTTTGATGGGTCTGCCTGGAGTCGGGGTGTAATAACTTTTTGAGTGAACTTTCCGGCCAGAAGCCGACATCTACATTTTTATTATCGGCAAAAACGCTCCAAAAGCACAAAAATTTCCAAGCCCCAGATGAAACGTTTTACACCTAATTAATATATTTTAACATAGAATAAAAAATTTGCAAAAATTTTATAGTTTTTTCGTAAAACACTTCCTGAAATCGTATATCTAGTCAACTTTATATATAGAGATTTTTAAGACTGATGGTTCGTTGCCTTCAGTCTTTTTTTTCTCATGAACTTATGGAGGTTTTTAATATGGAACAAATTTCTAACATTCAGGAAAACGAAATCGTCAAGCACGAACGAAATTACAAAGACAAGCTGTTCAGAAAAATTTACGGAACAGAAGATCCGAGAAGCGCCAGGTGGAGGCTGGAACTTTATAATGCACTAAGTGGTAAGAATCATACAGATCCGGACGAACTGGAAATCACAACGCTTGATAATGTTCTCTACCTGAACATGAAAAACGATGTATCTTTTCTCGTAGATTCTCAAATGTCACTTTGGGAACATCAGTCTACTTTGAACCCCAATATGCCTTTGCGTGGATTATTTTATTTCTCACTTCTCTATCAGAATTATCTTATGTCCAAAGATGAAGCTCTTTTTACAACCCAACTTAAAAAGATTCCATCGCCAAAATATTATGTTTTTTATATTGGAAATGAAGAAACTGATGATATCTCTAAACTCAGGCTATCTGATGCTTTCTTAAATGATGACAAAACAGGAGATTTTGAGTGGACCGCAACTGTCATCAACATCAATAAAAAGCACAATGTAATGCTACACAAAAAATGTAAATCATTGTATGATTATTGTATCTTCATCGACAGAATCAAGACAAACATAAAAAACAATATGAATAAAGAAGTTGCCATTGATGAAGCCATAGACTGGGCTGTAAAAGAAAACCTGCTGGAAGGCTTAATCAAAGAGCAACGTGCGGAGGTAAGAATGGATCTTTTGACAGATTTTGATCAAGAACAATATGACCGAATACTCCGTCGCGAAGGCAAACAGGAAAAAGCTGTGGAAGCTACAATTAATCTTTTGAGAATGGATAAACTTACTCCTGAAGAAATTGCTCAAGCCCAAGGCCTTCCCCTCGAAAAAGTGCTTGAGCTCAAAGAACAGATTACAGTTAAAGCATAATTATTTTTCAAGCAGTATTTTTCGCAGACAAAGTTTCAAAACTTGTTGCAGAAGCAAAACACAATACGCAGTGGAGAAAACAGTTTATGGATTGGGAAATTGAAAAAGCATATTCTTTCGATGCCGGTAAACAGGAAGGCCTTCAGGAAAAGGCTGTAGAAGATGCTCTTATGCTTATTGATGAATATAAAGAAAAACCAGAGATAGCAGCCAAGAAAACAAACGCCCCTCTAGAACTTGTCCTGGAAGCCTTGAAGCAAAACAATAAAACAAATTAATCCAGAGAATACGGCTTGAGAAATCAAGCCGTTTTTTTTCCTAAAACTCCGTATTATACTTTGCAAACTCTCTGTGCAGAAAGCAAACTTCGGTGCCGGTAAGATAATTCAAATTGGCTCGTTTAAGTGGGATTATCTTTTTGGATTGACCTTTATGAATTCTGCAAAGGATTATATTAATCTGAAGAGTTGTTTCTCAAGCTTTAGGCCTTAAATTTGTGGTGCAATTTTTGCACCGCAATTAAATCTTTGCTGCTTCAAGGTCAAAATATTTGACCTTGAAAACTATGCATTTGCGGTCAAATTTTTTGACCACAAAGTATTCATACAAACGTAAATTGAGGTGCAAAATTTGCACCTCAAGAATTTTATAAAAAAATATATACTCACATTCCTGTTTACATAGTATTCAATAAAATACTGTAAAAATAAATGTTTTTAGATTATAATTACTTTCGAGGTAAATCAATGATTAAACTTGAATCAGACAAATGGGAGAACTTGTTTATCAACTAAAATATAAACAAGACATTTCAGTTTTACCTCAAATAATGGCTCTCTTAAAATCAGATCAAGAATTTGTTGATTTCATTAAAAAAGATTTTGTTATTTTAGTTCCAGCTACTAGGAAAAATCGACAATTCCAACCTGTTGAAGTTGTAGCAGATTTATTGCACGAAAATGGCTTTAAAAATATATATGCTTTTGCATTAACCCGTACCAAAAACAGCGACTAATGAAAGTATTTATTTCTGGATCGATAAGTATAAAAGAACTTCCTCAAATTGCAAAAGAAAAGCTTGATAAAATAATGTCACAAGGGCTTACTGTTATTGTTGGAGATGCAAATGGCGTTGATGCACTCGTTCAAAACTATTGTGCAGATCACAATTATAAAAATGTGATAATTTATCATGTAAATAATTTCACCCGAAACAATATTGGAAACTGGCAAACAGTAGAAGTTCCTTCACAGAGCCTTACCGGCCGTGCCTTGTATACTCTGAAAGATAAAAAGATGGCCCTCGACGCAGATTTTGGAATGATGATTTGGGATGGTTACAGCAAAGGCACAAAAGCAAATATTCTGGAAATGATAAAACTTGGAAAGCATTTTTATGTGATACAAAATGAGACAATTTCAACCGACAAAGCTTTTTCAGAAATTCCCGTTCAACAGCCAGAACTGTTTGTCTTATAATTTAAGGAAAGCGAAATAAAAAATAAGACCGCCACAGCATTGAACCCTCGTGGCGGTCTTTAACCAAATTGAGGCAAGACGCTTGATTGCGAATGCCTCTTTTGTTTAACTGTAAAGCACTTGCCGGGAAAAGGCAAGGGCTTTGTTGAGAAAACAGAAAAATGATTGATTATTTTTTTATAGCAAACTGCCTCAATTCAGTTTCCGACATGAGAGGTATGCTTTTATTGTTTGATACCTCCTTCAATTCTGCTTTCATCATTTCAAGAGCCTTTCGTTCATAGTCAGCAGCAATTTTCTGCAATTTTGAAAAATCTGCTTTTGGAGAATTTAAAATCTTCAAAAGCACTTCTTTTCCCTTGCTGGCAGGGATATCATTTATTGTCTGATAGCGATTTATTGAAGCCATAAATTACCTCCATTCCCATATAATATAACATTGATTTGTTAAAAAGTAAGTAATTTGTTTTTGAAATTATCTTTCTTCTAGAGACGGAAGAAGAAACGTAAGAATAAAAAATAGCCCGCCTTCTGTGTCTGCAGCACTTATAGGCGGGCTTTGACTAAAAGGTCAAACCTACTATAGAGGCAAGACGCTTGATTGCGTTGTGTCCCTTTTCTTTTAACTACTATAAAGCCCTTGCCGCGAAAAGGCAAGGGCTTTGTTTTATCCTGCATTTTTTTAGAAGAACAACTTATCGAGGATAACTGACGAAAGTTGTTTCAGTTGGGGTGATGTAAAGGCGGCTTCGTGGCCGAGGCCGGCCAGGGGCTTGGTGGTTGAGGCTATCCAGTAGCGGGCATCATCGGACTGCTTATCTGGGACTCGTGAATTTGAAAGAACAGGAGCTAAACCTGTAGTTCTGCAAAGGGATTCCTGAATTTCAGGCGCAATCAATTTTTCAACAATGACACTAGTTTTCTCATTTGAAACCAGAGGTACAGCATAAGTTGTGGTGGCAGTAAATGCTCTCTGGTCTGGGGTTCTGTTAGAAGGAACATATATTGAACTAAAAGCAGATAATGCTCTACCCTCAAATGTTCTGTGAGCAGATAATGTAGTTATAAAGATATCTGTTTTACGGTAATTTGCCATAGAATTGATATCCTGCTGGACAAACTCTCTTGAAGCTTTCGGAATCAAGCCTTTTTCAACCAATTGTTTTAAGTAGTAGAAAGTGAATGGCAAGGGAGCATCTGGAACTATAAATAACTGATTATATAGTTCTTCTGCATCAAAAGAATCAGACTCAACTCCATTGCTAACTGATTTTTTCAAGATTTCTGCAGCCTTAGCATAAGCATCAACTCCTTCAAGAGCTTCTCCCATGGCACCAATAAAATCTAGAAGAAAGACCGGATCTGCACCTGCAAAGCTAATTGGAGCATATTCCTCTGTGTGAATCTTACGAGAAAGCTGTTCTATATCCTTCCAGGTTGCAATTCGTTCCATGCCCGACATTTTAAATTCTGAAATATTAATGTCAATTTCCAGATTATCAAAAAGAAGCGGAAGGGCTTTTATTTTTCCCTCACTTGAAACGACAGCCTCTCTCATAGATGAATACATACCGCTTGTCAAATTATATGGGAGTTCAGGCTCTTCTGTTATACAAGCTAAAGATTTTTCCAGGGCATAACCATCAGCAGCCAGAATAAGATTTACATGATTGTCTTTAATTTGAGCAGCCAAATCTTTTTCACAATCAATGGTGTAATATTTTATTTTGATATTCTGAGAATCACAGATACTTTGAAGCTGCTCTGTAAAAGCTTTTTCTTGTGCACTCCCAATATTAAAGTATCCGACAGTTACAGTATTAGTCTTTTCTGATGTTCTCTTTACGAAAAATAAAACAAGTAAAATTCCTAATGTTAGAAAAAAAGTTGAAAGTAAAGAAAGCAGAAGGATTTTGTTTGAACGTTTCATTTATGACTCCATTTAAACTATAACATAAGTTACACGGTATATCAAATTATCAAAGTCAATCAAATTTCTATTATACAACAAAGAAATTACTATGAATGTATAAAAATCCCCTGCCACAAAACATTTGTAGCAGGGGACAGAACTAATGATTTTCACTCAAATGGTTATTTTTTTATTACCGCCTTCTCATAATATTCATCAGTCATGTATCCAAGAACGACAGTATTAGCATATGTTCCGCTTGTAGGAACACCACCACAAACAGTTGCATCAATTGGAACATTTTCAGTAGGAATTGTCATACTTTCCCATGCACCAGTAAACTTGTCGTTGATTGCACCATGACGTAAAGTAGACATATCTTTACGCCATGCAACTTTTATTGAATTACAAGTCTGATTGTTTGAGGTATTGTAATAATATATATATGGTACATAACTTGCAACATGATTCTGGCCTTCCCCGGTTCCCTCATCACGAACATTAATTGTAATGTTTGTACCAACAGAAAGATATGAATCAACAGTTACCACCTCTAGATTACTTGTTTTAAAAGTACCATCTTCGTTCTTCCAATCTTTATAATTCTTGATATATGCATATCTCAAATCTCCGGATTTACTACTATAATATGCAATATGAACCCCATTTTTTCCATCTACCTTGAGATCTACATACCATCCAGCATAGTCATCATCAATTACAACAGCATTGTTCTGCCATGTAGAAACGGCACCTGTTGAATCAGTAGTTTCAGGAGAATCATTGTATGAGTATACAAGCTGTTTGTGAGTAGCATCATACCAGGCAACAACAGCTTTTCCTGTTGTTGTATAACCTACCGCAGTATACGGACCACTTCTGTAAGTTGTTGAATTGGTTGCAACAATTTGGAAGTTCTTTCCCGAACCACCTGCAGAAGTTGGATTATTATTCTGTGTTGTTACAGCTCCTTGATAATTTACATTCGAATTATTGGAATAAACTGAAGATACTCCTTCCAAACCAAGTGTTGTGGATACAGAATTCTGTGCAGTACCGTTTACAATACCATAACGGAATTTTACAGGTAAAATTTCGTTATTTTTATCATAATAAACCATATAAACTTTCGCACCATCTGAGCTACCAGAAATATCCATTTTTGGTCTCTGAACACGGTCTGTATCATAAATACCAGTAGCACGATTAAATACTTTTTCCAAATGATACTTTCCTGTTCTGCTGTAAGTATATTCCTGTCCCTTGTTGGTAGGAGTACGATCTGTAGTTCTCCATGTATAGAAGACACTACTAGCTGAACTATCATCTATACGGTCTGTACAAGTTCCCATTCCAAAAGCTTTTCCGTCACTTGAAAAAGCTACTGTAGTATTTACAAACTTATTATATCCAGAATCAGCCATGTATGCGTTATTATTTTCACGTAACATCATCTGGTCTGTACCAAGGCCATACGCCATATAATAATTACTAGCAGAATCCATCTTCATCATTGGGCTATAAATTTTGGATGTTGTTGTAAAGAAGCTTCCCATATCCCATACCCACAACTCAACATCATCTGTAAGTCGATTATTTGTTACTCCGTTAGCCTGACTATTATATGGTACTGCAGTAATTGTATCATCTATATCAGAAGTAAATGTTGGATTCTTATTCTTATTATTTAAGCTTTCAACACTATTAACTGTAATAGAAACAGCACCACTCTTTGCTTCAGATCCAATTGGGAGATTTACAAAAGAACCATTCTCGTCAGAACCTTCTGCAGTTGGAGTAATTGTAGTTGGATCTCCTGTTGCATATGAAACATTAATACTACTGTTTGTCTTAGTGAGATTAAATCCATACATCTTAGCAGTCTCAGATGCTCGTACAACATACTTTCCAGAAGCAGCTCTAGCTAAGTCTTCTCCTGCAGAGTCTGAAAGCCATGTATATAACTTTGTGATATATGGAACAACGTCCATTGTATAAGAAGGCTTATGCTTTGTAGCGTCATCGGTTGCTGTTGTATTTACAGTTCTTGTGCTTGAACTGTTAGCTGTACCAGCCTTCTGGTCTGTTGCAACTACATTAAAGACAGCATCAAGATAAGCTACGTCTCTCAAAAGTGCAGTATCTATTGCTACGGTCCAGTTTACTTTATGACCATCCTGGTTCATATAAACAGGTTCAATAGAAACTTCATAACCATCTGAACTCATTGTTTTTGATTCAACTGACCAGCCGGCATTTGTACCAGTCTGATATGTAGCCATTGCAAAGACTGTATCACTTGTTGCATTTGCAGCCTTTTTGAAGTTTGTCATAGTGAATGACAATGTCTTCAACAGTGTATCATCATAAGCAGTTCCACGAAGGACTATTTTTCCTGATACTTTTGGATCGCGATCATATTCAGAAGGAGTAGTAGTTGATTTATTACTATCCTTGAATGTATTTGTTGGCAAATGTTCTTCAAGTTCGATATGTCCATTAGCGCTACTATTCTGATAGAGACTGTTATGGTCTTTATCTGTCCATTCAAATGGATTTACTACAACATTTGGAGCAACACTATCTATCTGGTCTACTGTGAAGTCCTTTACTCGCAGGAATGCATACTGTGAGTTATTACCTTGAGTACATTCTTCTGTTTCATCCCAGAAGGTGAATGACATTTGCTTATTTGAACCTTCTGCACTTGAATCACCTACATCTGTTGAAGAAATCTTCCAATATGGCTTTCCAGACAGAGCATCTCCTCCTGTAAGTGTTGCAGAAATATTAAGTGTAGAAGCTTCTGAACTACGAAGAGCCGTACCCGAACCTGGTGTTCCAGTCATTGTAGTTGCAGCGTCATTGTTATTGAATACAAGTTTTACGGTTCCATTTCCACCAACAATTTCTGGAAGTACTGCAAGTCCGTTCTTAATTGTAAATGCTTTTCGGGTAGAAGATTCTTCATTCCACTTTCCAGCAACATCCTTCTTCCATGTACCAAATCCGGCTGTTGTAAGTTCGTAGGCAGCAGTACCTGTAGAACTATTTCCAGTTTTTGCGCCGATATTATATGCTTCAAACTCATTTTCTGAGAATGAACCATCTTTATTCAAATCTGTTGCAAGGAAAACTTTTGCAATTCTAGGAGAATTATTTGCAACCATTACGTTAAAGTGCTTTCCATTTACGTTACCAGCATTATCGAATGCAAGAACAACAAGTGTTGCTGGACCATCAGGCAGGTTCCTAGAATTAATAGAAGCATCCCATGTCCATACAGTACCATTTCTAGTGAAGGACTCTATCATTTTATCGCCATCATCTTTTCCCTCACCAAAAGTGAACGGATTAGTTGTTTTATCACTTGCAGTATTTGTATTATCGATTACCTGTGCAATCGGGAAGTAAGCTGTGCTGCCTGTTGAGGCTGCTGTTGCTGCAGGAGTGAACGTAACATCTCCACCATTGACATCAGAAATCACTCTGAAGGTACCATCTATTTTTACAAGACCTCCAATTCGAATATGAGAATCTATCTCTGAAGCTGTAGTTGCAGTAAACTTATTGAATGCGCCTTCTCCGCCATCTTTTATATCTCCAGCAACAGCTTTTGCATACAGTTTTTCTGGAGTATCATCAAAAGTAAGCTCTGTCATTCCTGATAAGGCTTCCTTTCCATAAGTTGTAGTTGTAACGCCAGCTGTAGTTTGAGTTACAGGGACAATCATTGGATCAAGGATTACCTGATTACCTATTGTTGTTTTTGTTGTTCCAGATTTTCTCTTGTAATAGAAGACAACGTGTTTAACACCGGAACCGCCATCAAAATCATCTGAAGAACCACTTATACCAAATACATAATTATTGTTTTCTACTGTATTTTCATCATCTTCGGAAAGTGTAGTTCCAACCCCATCTTTTATTGCATCCAAAGAAGGAGCTTTACTATCAAGTTTGAAACTATAACTTGCCTTTGTTGTATGAGGAATTGAATTCTGTGAATTTACCTTATCTGTTACTTCGACATCATATGTAACAGAAGTAACTTCATCATTTATAGGAATATATACTGTATAGCCTGTTTTAGAATTCTTTGAAAGGGCAGCTTTATAATGGGTTACAGCTTCGTCGCCTGTCTTTACAGTAACAGTTTCTATTCCGGTTTCATCAAGCACTTCAAGAACAAGAGCCCAATAACCGCGTAGGAACATATCTGATTCATAATGCTGCTTTGCAGTAGGAGCTGTTGCTGGAGCGGCTGAAATCTTTAAAGGAGTTCCATTAGTATCTGAATACTGGGCTACAATCTCACTGATTTCAGGAACATTTTTATCAATTTTGATTGAGATGACATTCTCTCCCTGAGTCCAGGCACCCATTTTTCCATTTGCATTCACAGCACATGCACGAATCTTAATATCATTTGTTCCTGTTGATGGATTCATTTTTCCATCTGAATTAAGAGGAAGTCTCCATGAGGTTCCACCAGAAGCTGCAATTCCCCACCATGAATCCATAGCACTCTTTGATTCAAAACCAAGAGTTTTAGCCACATCGTCTGTCATAGTTGCAGTTGCATATGATGTTCCCTTAATAATATTTATTACTGTGTAAGCATCTACAACTGTAAAACCATAATTACCAGTTCCAGTTCCTGCTTTACTTCTATCTTCGGAATCAAATTTGCCTGCACTTGTTGCAATCTGAAGATAAACATTCTTTACTGTTGTAGTATTAGAAGGTATTTCTGCACTACCAGTTACAGAAATTGTGCCACCAAGTGTAGTATATCCAAGAGGATTACCATTCGAATCTTTATCGTAATTTTCTGTTGTTGGATATGTTATTGTTACCTTTGGCTTATCTCCATCTGGATTATGACGAATAATCCAATCTTCTTTTATAGTATAGTTACCAAGACTATCTGTTGCCATAAAGTAAACTGGCAATGTATATACCCCATCAGAATATGCTGAAGCAAACGATTCTGCTGGTTTTGTTGTGTCATATTTATCGTAAATACCAAATGCCGGGTTACCTTTTTTGAAGATATAGTTAGCCGGTTCTGAAGTTTCTTCATCATAGACTCCATCGAAGTGGAATTCCCAGCTGCTTACTGTCTTTCCAGAAGCAAGAGAATCTTTTCCACCATTCCATGACAAACCTTTGAGATATGAAAATCTTTCTGCATCAGAAGTTTTTCCTTCCGCAGTTGAAACCTGCGCTCTTGTGGGAATAAGCCAGTAGATATTATTTAATCCGGCATTTCCGTTTTCTGCTGTAGTACCAGCAATTTTAATTGTTGCTGTTTTTTCTTCGCCATTTTCCGGAGAAGTAACTTCAATAGTAGGACCTTCATTGTCTACATAGAATGAATAGGTTGCTTTTGCTGAAAGACCAACCTTATCAAAGAATTTTACTTCTACTGAATACTGACCTGACTCCCAAGTTGATATATCAATATAATCTGTTGTCCAATCCGCTTGTGAGTTGTCATCCGTATCATTAAATTCTCCTTTTCCTTCACCAACATCCAGAGTATAACCTTCAAGTTCCCCTTCCTCTGCTCCTGTAATAGAAGTTGCTGTTGTATATTGCAATTTTACAGTTGGGCTTGCTTTAGTATCAGAAATCTTAAGAGTCATTCCTCCTATACCACTGTAGTCAGTTGCAGTAAAGTAGAATTTTACAAACTGCCTTCCAGTTCCACCTAAGATAAAACTTGAATTAAGATTTGAATTATCATTATCAATGGCATATTCATTTTTTGAGGAATCTTTTGCTAATTTCTTGGTAGAAGATTCAGTATAATATGGAAGCCCTTTTCCTACACCACTTGCAGGACTCCTACTATCAGAAAGATATTTAAATTCTGATTCATTTACAGTCTCAGGTTGTGCTGCACCATTAAGAAGAATCTTTGGATTCTTGAGATTACTTTCTGATGTTGTAGAGGCGGTTGTATAGAATTCTTTTCCTCCATTATCTTTTATGTAGATATAGAAGGTTTTCTGTCCATCTTCAGTATTACCTGGCTCATATGTAAAGTCACCTGTTGAAGCAGTATATGATTTTACACGATTTGTAACTGTTCCTGTTCCAGTATAAGGCGTGTCAGAAATTATAAATGTATCTACAGCCTTATCGGATTTTGCATCATCATCTGATATACGACCTGTGACCTGAGAGTTTGTTCCATACTTGAGAAGATATTTACTAAGTGTTGAATCATAAGTAAGGTTTGTAATATTTACCTTTGGACGGTCGGAGTCTTGGGCTATCTTTATTTCTCGTATTTCGTCTCCAGATGAGTATCCTATATTACCTGCCTGGTCGGTTGCTACAGCCTGGATATAATAGGTTCCATCATCAAGCTTTGTTGTATCAACTCCTCCAATTGTGAAGGTATAATTTCCACTGAATGAAAGAGTAACCCCTGGCAAATCAGCAAAATTATGCCAACCTGGATCATCATTTGCAAGCGTTTTAGAAGTTGTATTATAACGCAAACCAGTAATTGCAACAGCTGGTAGTACATTTGCATCGCTAATTGTTCCACTCAATGAAATTGTACCATTTACTTGAACTCCCTCAGTGTCAGCATCTGCATCATCAGGTGCGGTGAGTTTTACAGTTGGACCAGTTGTATCAACTATAACAGTTCCTACTGGTACAGTTTGTGTATTTCCTGAACCTGCACAATCTATAACAAAAGCAGAAACACTTTTGCTTCCATCATCAGCAGAACCGAACACCTCATCTGCTTTTATCTCAACAGACCAGGTACGATTGTGATCACCTTTATCTCCATACAAAGTGAGAATTCCATTTGTGGTGTCACCTACTTTTATCTCTTTTCCATTTGACTTAATAACAAGGCCATATACACCTGCATCGTCATCTCTTGCGGTTCCACTAAATATAATTGTGCTACTTTCTTCCGCATTTGTATATTTGATTTCTGTAGAATCAGCTTCTGCAGTTGGAAGTTCTGTATCAACATTAAGAGATGCATTGTAATATATACGGCCTTCTTCAGATGCATAGTCGCCTACATTTCCTACAATAATAGTATCCAATGCTGCATTACCTGCATTATCTTCAGCAACAAGGATAAGATAGTTTGTTCCTTCTGTAAAACCAGAGAGAATTGATGAATAATTTGTAGTTATATTTTCATAATACTTATTATCTATTTTTTTATCAGAATTTACTACATATACTGTATCATCAGTTGAATCATTATCATCGTCAATTGTGTTTATTGCAATTTTTCCAGAAGAAGCAATTGTTTTTTCAGGAATTTTACCTGTTGTTGAATTAAAGAATACGCGTTTTGTTTCTTCCTCGTCTGAAGTAAGAGGTGCAAAGTAACCTGTATATCCGTTTTCTCCACCATTTGTAGTATAATTTGAATTTGCAAGGAAATCTTCTGCCTTGGTCTTTAATTCTGAATATGACATTGTTGTAGATCCAGCATTTATTACTTTATAGTAAATCATCTTCACGCCACTACCAGAATCATCAAAACGTCCACGGACTTTTATAGTATTTGCGTTTCCATAAGTATTTTCACTGTATTTACCGCCAACATTCTTATCATCTTCTGTTAATACTGAAATATCATCATTGTTATTGTCGCCAATACGGAAATACAAATCTTTATGCTTATCATCGAGTGCATGAATACCTTTTGGTGCAAGATCATCAACTTTTACAGAAATAGTTATTTCTGTTCCATTATTATATTTGTTTCCTGCTTTATCTGTTATAGACAGTTTAATTGTTTTTTCTGTATCTGTAGAAGCAAATGTAATAGGGAAGCTCCAGCCTGCAGACTCGACAGGATCCAGTTCAGTACCATCTATTGAACAAGTAACAGACTTTACACTACTTGTATCATCTTTAGCAATTCCCGAAATAGTAAATGTATCACCCAAAGTTGTGCTTATAAAGTATTCATTGTCAGATTTCTGATATACACCCTTGCCATTTGCTGACTTAATGCTAATGCTTTCAAACTCAGGCTCATCTATATCCATCATGATTGTAATATCAGGAATAGAGGCATTTGGGATTGCTTTTGCCGGAGAACAAAGGTTCTTTCCAGAAATCGTAAGTTTTTTACTCTTTGTTAATAGGTTACCATTTGCATCCTTATTAAATACAGTATTTAGTTTTGCAGTTGAGAATTCAGCCTTCCAGTATTTTATACTAGCCTTATCAGTTATTGTGCCATAGGTTTTCCAATCAGATTCAGCCACATTTTCCAGATTCTTTGGATTTTCTGCATTTTCAGCTTCTGCATAATATTTAATAACAGCCTCTTGAGTACCTAATTTCAGCTCAAGTTCAGCTACACCACTCTGTTTATCTTTATATTCACCAGTAAGTACTAATGGACTATTTGCTGTAGCTTTATTGATATAAATCATATTCTGAGAATCAGCTACACTAAATTCTGGAGCACTGATATCAACCTTAACAGTCTTAGTTATTTCTGTTTTATTTCCTACAGTATCTACTGCACGAATTTTGAGAGTATTTGAACCTTCTGCAAATGTTACATTACGCTTATATAATTCATCTGTAGAAGACTGTGCTGTTTGCTGTGGTGTAAGAGCAGTCCAGTTAGCACCATCATCAAGAGTATATTCTATTGTAGAAATACCTGATTTGTAGACACTATCTCCATCATTTGCAGTTACTAATAACGGTATTGTATCCGACTGATACCATTTATTAACATCTATATTCTCTGGAGTTGAACTCAATTCAAATTGCGGAGTCTTAATTGTTGGTTTTGTTTTATCCAACTTGAATTTGATGATATTAGTTCCTGTATTTCCTCCGCCATTATTATCTGTTACAAAATATTTTATGCTATATTCTTTATCATCATCACTATCTGAAATTTCATCAAAATAGTCATATACTGTTATTGTGCTTCCTTGTGAGAGTGTAACTTTGTCTATCTCTTCACCAGCCTGATTTTTGATATTAGTAGCACTAGAAAGGCCTGGATCCTGATTATCAGTTATTAATACTCTTTTAATCACAAATGGTCCTTCTGTAGAATCTACTTTTATTTCAACCTTTAATGGAGTTTTAGATGCAGTTGAAATTACATCAGAATCAGCTGTCTTTGTTGTTACAAACTCATTGGCCTTTAATGTAACTACAGGTAAACCAGATGCAATCTGAATAAAGAATGGTCCAAGTTCTGTTTTATTATATTGTGTTGTTGGAACAACATTATCTATTACCTCGAGCCATACCTTATAGAAACCAGCTTCCTGTGGTAAGTCATAGAATACTGTATTCTTATTACCTGAAAGAGTCTTTTCTATTTTTCCATTAGCTGCTGTTGGTTTTTCAGCATCACCTGTTGAATCTTTAGTTATATAAAGAATACAGGTCTTAAGACCATCATCATCAATAAGATCTATTGGGAATTGTGTACCAAGATTGAATACATTCTTTCCTGTTTTAGCATTTATCTGATCAAAACTATATTCAAGAGTTACCTTATCTTTATCGTTAGGGAAAACAACAGGCTTATCTGTTACCTGTTTAACTTTGTAAGTTACCGGATTCTCTTTTTTATTTCCTGAACGGTCATACGCTGTAATCTTCATTGTTACATCAGCATTGTCTGTAAGCTCAGTTGTATCAAATACGGTTGTATAAGAAAGAGAATCTATATCTTCAATAGACTTCTTTACCTGACCACCCTGAATAAATTCAATTTTTGGTTTATTTGTTTCTACATCAACAACATCAAAGGCATCTGCAAATGAAACTGATACAGTAATCTTACCATTTATAAAGTTTGTTTCATCTACTGTAGCGTTTGCTTTATAGGTTGAAGCAATTGGTGTAACACTTCGAATATCAATAACAGGTCCTTCAGCATCATACATAACAGACTTGTTTTCCTGTCCTTTAGCACCATTTTCTGCTACGACAATAACTGTATGCTGCTTACTTTCTCCTGTAAAGGAAATGTTAATATTTTCGAATTTATATTTGCCTTCTTCATCGGTAAGGATAAGATTACCTGCTGATATTCCAGTCTTCTTTGTTCCATCTATTAAAACATAGAAATCACTCGGTTTATCAGCTGGATCACTTGTACTTACCTTTACAGTACCAGAAAGAGTGAGTACAGATGCCGGGCCGTCTGCTTCTCCATTAGAAGTTTTTGGCATATAAATAATTGAATCAGTTGTAGTAACGCCATTAAGTTTATATGAAACCGAAAGTTCTGGAGCACCTGTTGAACTGGCAATGTTAATAGGATATCCATCAATTCCTGAAATTATAGTTTCAGGAAGAAGTTCATTGTCTTTTGAATCTTTTCCTTCAATTACTGCAATATAGCTGCCAAACTTCAGTTTATCTGATAATTGGTTACCTTCCTCATCATAAACTGGCTTTGTACGATCAATTGTTACAGATACCTTGTAGGTTGATGAACCGGTAATTTTTACAACACCATTAGTTTCATCATCAGAAAGATAGAGTTTTTTTGCACCTTCCTTTACTTTTGGAGTGAGACCTTCGTATTCTGCTTCAATAAAATATACCTTAAGTGAAGAATCATCTATAGGATAACTATCAAGACCTGGTTCAACATCAAAGCTTATAGAAGTATTATCAAATGCAATAAAACCTTCATCTGTATCTGTTTTAGCTTTCCAGCTGGCCAGTTTAAAGGTTGGATTATTCAGCGGATTTAAGAAGAAAGTACCTGTATTTTTTTTGAGGCTGTTAAGTACAGATTTGACATTATTTGAATCAATGGCTGCACGGCTGCTGGTTCCGTTAAGAACAGCATAGAGCTCAGTTACTTTAAGATCTGAAATGGAAGATTTTGCTACTTCATTATAAAGATAGTAATCTGTTGCACAGTTTCCGTTTTTATCAGCATCAGTCTGGTCTGAGCCATCCATTGGATAACGCTGAGCGGCATCGTATGCTTCTATAGAACAATAGTAGCGTTTTTTAGATTCTACAGTGGTTCCGTAAATCTTGTTATAAACATCATCTCCCCATTTTGCTGCATCAAGAGCAATGGAAAGAGGTACATTTCTAAGGGTTATTGTATCAAGGAGGTTTGTTTTTGCAGGATCTGAATATATTTTAATATCGATATGATCAATGTTATTGTCGTCGGCAGCACGGCCTTCGAGTGTAAAGATTTTACCAAAAGTGTCTATTGAGTCTTCATCTGTTGTTGAAATATCAGTTGCAGGGCGCTGTAAAATTACGAGAGGTGGTGTGTTGTCTAAATTAAAGGTTGTACTTTGGGTTGTTACACGGTCTGTAGCATCTTTGATTGTTACTACTGCCTGATAAGTTCCGTCTATAACAGAGTCTTCCAGAACAGGGACTTCAATTTTCCAGGTTCCGCTGCCTCTTTTAATTAAGGCTTCTGTAAAAGTACCTGTGTATTCATATTCACTTCCGTTTCCGTCTGTGCGGGTAAGTTTTGCGGTAATAGATGCAATCTTTCCATCATCAGACCAGGTACCGCTGAGGGCAAAATTATCGCGAATAATTGCATCTACCGGAGGATTCTCAATGGCAAGCTTTGGAGGTTCTGTATCTACCGCAGCTCCCAGTCCTATCTGACAGGACACACCTATAATAGAAAGAATCATTAACAACGCAATCGCAAATTTTTTCATATCAACACCTCATAAAACACAAGTTGACACTTTTTTAACAATAAACCCTATCTATATATATCGACACCTCTCCCAATTATCTTAACCCTAGATATAATAAGGCGTTTTTACAAAAAAGCAAGGTTAAAAAAGTTAAATAAGTGAAAAATTCACAAATTACAACGTTGTAGTGAGGCTTTTTTTGATAAGAATTTTCTTATTTTTGATTTTTCAGAAAATTTCGGCTGATTTTGGCTTACTACCAGCTTATTTCTGGATAAGACCGCGCATTTCTTCTATATTATGATAGCCTTTACGCTTCATGAAGGCAGCAAGCCCGTCAATCACTTCTATCATAGTATTTGGATTTGCAAAGGTATTTGTTCCAACCTGAACTGCTGCGGCACCGGCCATAATGAACTCGACGGCATCTTCCCAGGTGGCAATTCCACCAATGGCAATTACAGGCACGCGGCGCTCGGCAGGAAGAGTATTGATTGCTTCAACAACTTCGTAAACAAGACGCACGGCCATAGGGCGAACAGCAGGGCCGCCAAAGCCAGCCTTGAGTTTTTCGAACACCGGAACGCCACGTTCAATATCAATTGCAATTCCCTGGAAGCTGTTACACAAGCTGATTGCGTCGGCCCCCGCTTCTATACAAGAGAGAGCTACTTGTGTCAGTTCGTGAGACTGAGGAGTGAGTTTTACTATAAGAGGCTTTTTGGTGACCGCGCGAACTGCTTTAACTGCCTGAGCCGCACCAACGCAGGTCATGCCAAAAGCAGCACCACCGGCAGATACGTTAGGGCAGGAAATATTCAGTTCGATAAGAGGAACATCTGTTGCATCGAGCAGCTTTGCTCCTTCTACGTAGGTTTCGAGTGAAGAGCCCGAAAGGTTTGCAATTGCAACCGGCTTAAGTTTGAGCATTTCTGGAAGTTCGTGCTCTATAAAATGTGGGATTCCAGGATTCTGAAGGCCAATAGAGTTCATAAGGCCTGCTGGAGTTTCGTGCAGGCGGATTCCGTCGTTACCCTGGCGTGGTTCGAGAGTAAGTCCCTTAGAAGAAATTCCGCCCAAACGGTTTACATCAAATAAAGTTTTATATTCAACGCCAAAACCAAAGGTTCCTGAGCTTCCGATTACCGGATTAGGAAGAGTGACGCCGCCAATGTTTACTGAGAGGTCCGGTTCTGTGCCAGCGGCAAGCGGCTCGCGGCGAGGCTGAACCTTGATTCCGGCAACTTCTGTAACCGGCTTAAAAATCAAAATATCTCCGTCAAAAACAGGGCCTTCTTTACAGCAGCGCTTTTTGCCTTCTGTTGTATCGATTACACAGCCAAGACATACTCCAACACCGCAGGCCATGTGGGCTTCCATGCTGAGCCAGCACTTTACGCCGACAGCCTGGCAGATTTTCTGGATATAAGCCAGCATTGGAGTTGGTCCGCAGGCAAAGACTTCAGAATAGTTGCCTTGGCGGAGAGTGTCCTCGGAGAGGGCGGCTGGCAGCATTCCGTGTACACCTACGCTGCCGTCATCAGTTGTGATTACAAGCTTATCTGCCTTTACATTTTCCAGGGCATAAGATCCGCTTTTGAAAGATGCGTAAAAGTCGTAAGATTTTTCAGGAAGAGTTTCTGCAAAGCCTGCAACAGGGGCAACGCCGATTCCACCACCGATGATGAGGACTTTACGGGTGGTTTCGATACACGCGCCCTGCGCGCACTCAACCACCGGTCGTGGGAATCTATTACCGCATGGGCCAATCAGATTGATTTTGTCACCGGGCTCCAGAGAGCACAGTTCGCGGGTGCCTTTGCCCTTGAGCAGAATCAAAAACGAAAGCTCAACCGAACCATCAGCTTTTTTTTCTGAATGATAAATACTTATAGGGCGGCCAAGAAGAACATCCGACCGGATTGCATGGAGCATATAAAACTGACCGGCAGCAGGCTCCTGTGAACCAGATTCCAGACGAACCTTTAATAAAGAAACACTACCAAAAGGAATAGCGCCTACAACAAAAGCACAGTCTGTAACTTCTCCCTTTGCAAAAACCGGATATGGAATTCTCTGACAATCTGTGAACATATTTCCCCCTATAAGTGCAATCTGTATAAATTAAAGGCTTGCCTTTGCTCCCAGCAGATCGTTCTTGCTAAAGAGACTTGCACGAGCTGCAGCGTCTGCAATATCTTCAAGCTTAAGGCTGCCGGCATCTCGCGCAGCTGCAATTTTTTCATCCTTTTTCCAGGCGCAGAGGATTCCGCGCGAGCTGTTTACTGCTCCGCCTGCTTTATCAAGCAGAGTAGCCGCAATTCTTGCTGCTCCTCCCTGGGCACCGTAACCCGGAATCAAAAAGAAGATATCAGCATATTTATCGCGAAGCCAGCGGGCATCTTCTTCCTGAGTAGCACCAACAACTGCACCAAAAATACCGCAGGTCTGGTCGTTATAATCTGCACATGAATAGCGCCATTCTTCACCGATTCTCTGAAGTTCAGAACCAACACGCTCAAGCAAAAGGCCGCCTTCTGCCAGCTCCTGATGCTCAATATCTGTCATACCAGGGTTACTTGTACAAAGCAGAACAAAGGCGCCTTTTCCGCCCTTGTCTGGTGAGCTGTAAGCGGTAAAAGGCTTTAAGGTATCAAAGCCCATATATGGATTAACTGTAATAATGTCTGTTTCAAAGTCGCCGGTAAAGTGAGCGCGGGCGTAAGCGTCTGAAGTAGCTCCAATGTCGCCGCGCTTAATATCTGAAATGGCAATGAGGCCAGTCTGGCGAATATACTTCAAAGTTTCTGAATAAACCTCTCGTAGTAGGCAATCTGAACCTTAAAGCAGCAGGCTGATTTATCTGCCACAACGCGGTCTATAATTGCCTTGTTGTAAGCGAGCACTGCGGCTGCAGGAGTCTCATACTGGGCAAGAATGTTTTCCGAAATATAAGAAGGATCTGTATCCAGGCCAACGCAAAGAGGGCCGTTTTTCAAAGAAAGCTCCTGAAGGAGCTGCATATTGTGTTTACTCATAAGTAAAAATATACCATAAAAAAAAGCTTATGACGACCAATAAAATTATCTTTTTCGCGACTATTATAGTATAATTAACTTGTCATCCCGAACTTGTTTCGGGATCTAATATATAGATGCTGAAACAAGTTCAGCATGACGTAATAAAAAAAACGGAGTTAATAAATGAAAAAAACTATTCTTACCCTGCCCCTTCTGGCTGTAATCCTCACAGCATCGCTTAACTTTGTTTCCTGCTCTAAAAAAGCGGAATTAACGCCAGTAGATATTAAGCCCATTGTTTACCAGGCAGATAATATAACAGTAAAAGTTGAACCTAAGCTTGAGCTGCTTCTGATTGCCCTTCGCCTTGCCGAAGTTCAGCCTTTTTCAAACAATTACTATAATCAGGACTATTCACAATTTGTAGATGGTGTTGATAATCTCTTTGCAAAACAGAAAGACCATCCCTTTGTAAAGGAAATAAAAAGCCGTTCAAAAAATTATAAAGACGGCTACCGCTCTGCCCTTGCAATAGCCCAGTATATTTCAGATGACATGACACAGATGACAATCAAACAAAAGGAATTGCCAAAAGAAATTGAAAGCTTCTGGAAGGGAATTAACCTGAAATCTTTTATCAGCCAGTTTAACGACTTTGCTAATACTTCTAATTATGCCCGAATATGGCTTTTGTATGAAGCTCATCTTAAACGCCAGGCAATAGCCGAAATGGAATATCAAACCTTCAACATTAAAGGCATCGACTGGATTTCTAAATATTTCTTTGTCCCTGATTCAAAACCTGAATATCTTTTTTACAGTTCTACACTTACCTCAGGCTATTATTTTGCACTCCCACTTTCATTTAAAGATGACAAAAGTGTAATTACTCAGATTGCCGGTGCCTACTGGACAAAAGATAATGACTGGAATAACTATAATTCCACTTTGAATATTACCGCTTCATATGTTTTTGACTTACTTGAAAAACACTGGGACCTTTTCTCAGAAGACCTTACAAGGCTCATTAAAAAGATTTACGATGAAAATCAGCTGACAGATAAAGTAACAGATATTCTTGTAAAATCAACTTCAGCAACACTTTTTTCAATTGTCTGTACCTTAGATTATGACCTTGCAAAAGAGCATGAAGAAATTGGAACAGCAATTAAAAACACAATTACTACAAACTATCTTTACAAAGATCCTGATCAGCTTATTGCCCTTACAGATTATTATCAGGCTAACCGCGAAACATATCCTGATTTTGAAAGCTTCCTTGTAAATTATCTTCCTCAGGCCCTGAAATCTCTTTAATAAAAGGATGCACGCATTATGAAAAAAAGACATTTATTCTGGATAATTCCCTGCTCCCTGATTGCAAGTCTTTTTCTTGCAGCCTTAATCGGGCATCTTATAAGTCCTGTTCCTTCAAAAAAGCTGGTTACAAAAGGAAAGAATAAAAAGGTTCTCACAGAAAAAGAACTTAATGAAGATTTAGATTACCTCAAATATTACATGACCACTATCTACTGCGGCTATCCTGAGATGCTAGAAAAAGGCTACGACATCGACAAGATTATTGCAGACATCAAAAAAGATTGTGATAAAGATAAGCACGGAAAAACTTATGACAGCGGAACTCTAATTAACGCTGCCCAAAAGCACATCATTAATAATCACGCCATTGAAGACCAGCATTTTTCAATTGGCGGCAGCAGTAAATTTCCATACTATCTTTATTACTCTGATATTTACGTAGAAGCAGTAGAGGCTGGAGGAAAAACAAAATACATCGTTGTAAAAAACGAGCGTGAAAATCTTCCGGAAAAAAGAATCAAGGCTCTTGGAAAATATGTTCCGGCCGATGTAAAGCCTGGCCAGGAATATACCGGCCCGAACACTATGCTTTTTGACTGGTTCGATGGCCAAAAAAAAATCTACCGGCTTGGAACTCTTTCCCGCCAGAATCTTAATAATCTGATTCTTTCTTTCGACGGCAAAAAAGTTACTGTTCCTGTAATTACAAACAACAGACTCGATACTGCAGGAAAACTTCAGGGCATGAGAGAAACAAAAGACACTCTTTATATTTCTCTTGTAAACTTTGTTTTCAACGGCGGTTCTGTAATGGGAGAACAGGAATTCAAAACCCTCTGCGAAAATGCAAAGAACAAGTCTATCGGTAAAAAACAGATTATAATTGATTTACGAAGTAACGGCGGCGGCGAACTCTGGCGTGCTGCCATGCTTTATACATATCTTTTTTATAACAAGACAGAAGATATTTCATCCGATTTGATTACTTTTGTTTCCAATATGATTGATGATGGTGAATACACAGTTATGTCTCCTGAATTTGCGAAAAGCAGATTTTACTGGGATTTTAAGAATATAAAAGAAAAAATCAAAAAACTTAAATTCAGAAAACAGGCAAAAGAACAGGAAACTGATTTTATGAGATATGAAAAGGCCCAGATAAAGATAAGAAGAAAACAGATTAAATGGCCTTGCATTGCAGAATTATTTTATCCATATCAGTCGGTTATAAAATACAAGTCAGCAGAAACAAATATTCAGGAATTACCACCTGCAGATTTTTCCGGTGATATTTATATTCTCACAGACAGATATTCTGCTTCATGTTCTGAATATTCTGTTGCCTTTTTGAATGCGCTTGCAGAAAAAGCTGATGTAAAAGTTCATCATCTTGGAGAAAACACTCAGGGAGCTGTTTTCTACATTAATCCATATTCAACAGTTTTACCAAACTCAGGCCTCTGGCTTTACATTCCATCTGCAAGAAGCCGCTCCGAGGCCTTTAATTACCCGGGCTTCCACGGCGAAGGCTACGGCTGGTTCCCGGAATATTGGGTAACACACTACAATCTTCTAAATACACTTTGTAATCTGATTGATGACCCGGAACTTGAAAGTGCCCTCCAGGGGCTGGACAAGTGGCAGCTGCAATAAGCCAAACCGAGAAAAAGAGTTCAATTGGCAAAAAAAAGAAACCGAGCGAAGCAAGGTTTCAAGTCTCATAAAAAAAGGAATCCGAGCGAAAGCAAGGATTCCTTTTCCCTATGGTTTGTGCCGCAAACGAGCGAAAGCGAGTTTGTCGGCACGAAACTAGTTTCTCATGCGCGTTAGCGTCATGAGATTAAACATAATATACTGCAGGCACGCATGTGCCTGTCAGTATGATTATTTTTTGGCAGCTGGCTTCTTAGCAGCAGTTGTTGCCTTCTTAGCAGCAGGCTTCTTTGCAGGAGCCTTCTTTGCAGCTGGCTTAGCATTTGCCTTAATAACAGCCTGAGCACCAGCAAGACGAGCAAGTGGTACACGGAATGGTGAACAAGATACGTAGTTCAAACCAATCTTGTAGCAGAGAGCGATAGAAGCTGGGTCTCCACCATGCTCACCACAGATACCAAGGTGGAGGTTCTTCTTAACTGAACGTCCCTTAGCTTCTGCGATTTCCATAAGAGCACCTGGACCATCTGGATCAAGTGTAGCAAATGGATCGTCTTCGAGGATTCTCTGATCGAGGTAAGACTCGATGAACTTACCATAGTCATCACGGCTGAAGCCGAATGTTGTCTGAGAAAGGTCGTTTGTACCGAATGAGAAGAAGTCAGCGAAGTTAGCAACCTTATCAGCGATAAGTGCAGTTCTTGGGAACTCAACCATAGAACCGATAGCAAACTTGAGGTTTGTACCACATTCTTTGTTTACGTTAGCAATTACTGCTTCTGCCTGTCCGCGGATCTGTTCAACTTCACGGTAAGAAACAACGTTAGGAATCATGATCTGAACTTCGTGAGCAACGCCTTCTTTGTCGAGCTTAGCTGTAGCGCGAGCGATTGCTTCAACCTGCATTTCGTAGATTTCTGGATATGTGATTGCAAGACGACATCCACGATGTCCGAGCATTGGGTTGTGTTCGTCGAGAGCAGCAACCTTTACAGCAAGAGCAGCTGGCTTCATATCAAGTTTCTTAGCAAGAGCATTGAGCTGATCTTTTGATTCAGCCTGGATGAACTCGTTAAGAGGTGGGTCAAGGAGACGGATAGTTACTGGGTAACCCTTCATAGCCTTGATGATTTCGTAGAAGTCTTTCTGCTGGAGTGGAAGAATCTTTGCAAGGTTCTTCTTGCGGTCTTCTGTGTTTTCAGAAACGATCATCTTCTGGAATGCAGTAAGTTTTGGTTCGTCGAAGAACATATGTTCTGTACGGCAAAGACCAATACCCTTTGCACCGAAGCGGAATGCATCTTCAGCATTCTTTGGTGTATCACCGTTAGCGTATACATCGAAGCCCTTAACTGTCTGGCCAGAAGCTGTCTTGCGTGTTGACTTAGCACGAACTTCGTCTGCCCAACCAAGGAATGTTTCGAGGTCGCCAGAGATTGTTGCAGGTTTTACAGCAACCTGTCCTTCATATACTTTACCTGTAGCACCATCGATTGTGAGGAATTCGCCCTTCTTGTAAGACTTGCCCTTTACAACGATTGTGTTAGCATCTTTGAATGTAACGTCAGAACAACCACAAACACAAGGAGTTCCCATACCACGAGCAACTACGGCAGCGTGAGATGTACGTCCACCAGTTGATGTAAGGATACCCTGTGCAACAGCCATACCTGCGATATCATCTGGAGAAGTTTCCTTACGAACGAGGAGAACCTTCTTTCCAGCTTTTGCCCATTCTTCTGCTTCATCAGCTGTGAATACGATCTGTCCGCATCCAGCTCCTGGAGAAGCGTTAAGACCAGCAGCGATTTCTGTAGCCTTCTTTACAGCGTCCTTGTCCAACTGTGGGAGGAGGAGCTGGTTGAGCTGCTCTGGTTCTACGCGGAGAAGAGCCTGCTCTTTTGTGATGAGCTTTTCTGCTACCATATCTACAGCCATCTTAACTGCAGCGGCACCAGTTCTCTTACCATTGCGGCACTGGAGCATATAGAGTTTACCTTCTTCAACTGTGAACTCCATATCCTGCATATCGTGATAGTGCTTTTCGAGGCGGTCACGGATCTTGCAGAGCTGGTCATATACCTTTGGATTTTCTTTCTGAAGCTGTGAGAGCTTCTGTGGTGTACGGATACCTGCTACTACGTCTTCACCCTGAGCGTTCATAAGGTATTCACCCATGAATTCGTTCTTACCTGTTGAAGGGTCACGTGAGAAACATACACCAGTACCAGAAGTGTTACCCTTGTTACCGAATACCATTGCCATTACAGAAACGGCTGTACCCTTAAGAGCTCCTTCCTTGATGTTGTTAAGCTTACGATATGTGATAGCACGTGGGTTCATCCAAGAACCGAATACGGCACCGATAGCACCCCACATCTGTTTTTTAGCATCCTGAGGGAAGTCTTCACCCTTCTCCTTCTTGTACATCTTCTTGTATTCTTCAACGATCTTCTTGAGTTCGTCTACGTTCAATTCTGGGTCATCTTTGATTCCGCGAATCTTCTTTACTTTCTCGATGATTGCTTCGAACTTGTCATGATCAACGCCCATTGCAACATCACCGTACATCTGAATAAAGCGGCGGTAAGCATCCCAAGCGAATCTTTCATTTCCTGTTTTTGCAGCAAGACCAAGAACAGCCTTGTCATTAAGACCGAGGTTGAGGATTGTATCCATCATACCTGGCATAGAGATTGCAGCACCTGAACGTACTGAAACGAGAAGTGGATCCTTTTCATCACCAAGCTTCTTGCCCATAGCCTTTTCGAGCTTAGCAAGATACTTGTCAACTTCTGCTTCCAAACCAGCTGGGTACTTGCGACCGAGCTTGTAGAATTCCTGACAAACATCTGTTGTGATTGTGAATCCAGGTGGAACTGGAAGACTTAAAGGTTTCTTTGCCATCTGAGCAAGGTTTGCACCTTTACCACCGAGTTCAGCGCGCATTGACTCATCGCCGTCAGCGTCGCCGTTACCAAAAAAGTAAACATACTTTGTTGCCATTGATTTTACTCCATATCTAAAAAAAGATTTCAATGTTAATAGATGTATTTTATAGTAGAATTAATTTACAGTCAATCTGTAAAGAGTGTGTCAAGGGGGTTATTGCAGAATTTTGGATTGCGATTGCCCCAGGTTAGTCTTCCAGTTCCTCACTCTGCTTCTTGATTTCAGAAACGTCGAGGCGGCCGCTGTTAACTAAGCCTAACAAAATATCTACCAGCTCAGGATCAAACTGTGTGCCGCGCCCATTCTTCAACTCTTCTATTACCCGGTCCATTGTCATTGCAGGACGGTAAACACGATTAGAAGTCATTGCGTCAAAGGCATCTGCAATTCCAATAATTCTTGCGGTGAGCGGAATTTCTTTTCCTTTAAGGCCGCAGTTGTAGCCCTTTCCATCCCATCTTTCATGATGATACTTTGCACCCTCTGCTACATTTTTAATTGTAGTAAAGTCCTTAAGAATCTCACCACCGATTTCTGTATGGCGCTGCATGATTTCAAATTCTTTTTTTGTAAGCTTATCCGGCTTGTTCAAAATAGAATCCGGTACGCCAATTTTTCCAATATCATGTAGAAGTCCAATCTGGCGGATGTTTTCAATTTCCTCTTCATCGCAACCGAGCTCTACTGCAATCAGCATGGAATAAACTGCAACGCGGAAAGAGTGGCGGCCTGTACGTTTATCGCGGGCTTCTACTGCATTTGCTACAGAAAGAATTGTCTCGTTACTCATACGAATCTGGTCGCGGATACGCTCGATTTCTTTTTCCTGCTTTTCGTAACGGAAATTCTGAATGGTAGCAGTAACGTACCAGGTAAGCCAGGCAATTGCCATCATCATTACAATAAAGGCATAAACCTGGAACCACCAGTAGTCGTAAATGCGGTAAGGTTTTTCAATTTCGTAAACAACTTCTTCCAGTACATTAATTCCCTTGCTGTCCAGAAGTGAAATATGGAAGTCGTATTTACCGGCTGGAATATTTGAATAGATAAGGCTTGCAAGCTCGTTCTGTGTCATTACATTAGGATGCTCATCAATTCCATTCATATATAAGCTGATATATGGATTATTAATTGAGTAGTTCAATATTTCCGGAATAACTTCAATACTGTCGCTGTCTCCCGGAATCACAAAATGCTTGTCGCGAGGTACAGTATAGCGCTCTCCGTTTACAATCACGCTCTTAAGCTGCATACGGCATTCACGGTCAATTTTATCGTAAGCATCAAGATTCAAAACGCTGGCGCCGCTGTCGCAGGAAAGATAAAGATTGCTGTTTTCATCAATATAGTTCCATGAATTTGCAGTAAGAGAACCAATGAGTCCACGCTTTAAATCCAGAAGGATATAATCTATTTTCTCTCCGGAAAGGAGCTCATCCCGGGTAACAACAAAAATACCTGCAGAACCAAGCACAAAAATGTTTCCGTTTTCGCGAACTACAAGGTCATAGTTATTTGAATAAGGGAAGTTTGAAAGATGTCTTACATTAAAATCCTTATCCATATAGCAGATACTGTTACTTGTAATAAGATAAGTTCCGCCAGTTGCTTCTTTACCCTTATAGTCATTTACAGTCCTGAGAATTACGTTTGAAGTAAGCCCATCCTGGCGGCGAATGAGTCTTTCAATATTCTGATTTCTGATAACTGCAAGGCCGCCGCCGTCTGTTCCCGCAACCAGGCTTCCGTCAGGCAGTTCAGAAAGCGTAAGCACAACCTGATTTTCAAAACCGTCTGCCTTGGTAAGTCTTTTTGTTACTACTCCATCTTTAAGGAAGGTGATTCCTTTTTTACCGGCTGCGGCAATACTTCCGTCTGAAAGTTCAAGAAGAATACGGAACTGCTGGCCTGTTGTAGTTTCGTATTCGCTTATGTTGCCGGAAAGGTCCATGCAGTAAAGGCCCTTTGTGTATGTACAAACCCAGAGACGGTTTTTACTGTCTATCATAAGGCAGCGGACACGGAGGCCCTTCATTTTCTTTGTTAATTGATTTTCATCTATTGCGCCGGTCTTTTCGTCTATCATTGAAAGGCCGTTATCTGTTCCAAAATAAATCTTACCGTTGAACTTTGTAACTGAGTTTACTACAGCTTCTTCAAAGCCTGCAGAAAGATAAATTTCATCAAAGGCAGAGTCGCACATTTTTAAAAGGCCCAGGCGGGAAGAAGAGAACCAAAGGTTACCCTGGTAGTCTTCTATCATGTTATCAATTGAGTTATTAAAAACTCCAGTATCAATCATATTAAAGACAGAAAGGGCTGATCCGATATCAGGAGCAGTATTATCCAGTAATTTGTAATCAATATAAGCCGCGCCCGCATCTGAACAAAGGAAGAGAACCCCTTCATTAAAAACAAGAGAGTTTATGTGCTTTAAAGGACTGCAGTCTATTACCCTTGAAAGAGGCATACTGCTCTCTCCATCAGGCTCATTCTTGAAAATATAAAGTTCATTATTTTCACCTGCAGCATAAAGGTTTCCGTTTTCATCAAAAGCTGCAGAAATTATTTTTGTTCCCTTAAAAGGCATTTCGTAAAGCAGCTTACCATTCTGTAAAATATAAATTGAACCGTTTGAAGCAACTGCGGCTACCTTTCCCTTTCCGTCAGAAGCAAGTCTGAGGGCAGAATAAACTTCCGGAATAACAGCCCTTATTCCAGTCTTCCAGCCGTCGGCAGTTCTGTATGGTTCTACAACTGCTAGCTCTGCTGTAGTTCCGATGTAGTAAACGCCGTCACCCGCGCTGGTAACACAACGAATGGAATCTGCAGGAAGCCCGTCTTTTTCTGTGCAGACACAAATAATCTCTTCGTTTTCAATAATTGAAAAACCGTTATCATTTGTACCTACCAGCAGCTTGCCGTATTCATCTGCATAAAGACAGCGGACGGTTTTAATTGAATCATACTCATTCATAAGACGGAACTCTTTTCCGTTGTGGCGGTAAAGACCTGCGTAAGTTCCTATCCAGAGAATGCCGTCTTTTGTTGAGGCAATATCGTTTGCTTCTCCACCTGGGAGTCCGTTTGTATTATTGTAAATTGTACGGATATAGGTGCCAAACTTTTTTGTAGAAGCAGATGCCTTTGCCGGAAGCGCAAGTGAAAGACCTGCAACCAGAAGAAGGGCAAACATTTTTGTTACATCTATAGTTTTCTTTTCTTCCTCTTCATCTTTCTGAAGCACAAAGCATTTTGGAAGATATCTTTTTACCCGTCTGTAGAGTTTTATAAAGAGGTAAATCAAGCCCATGGTAATTACCTTATCTACAAAATCTACATAGAACTCGCCGGCTACTACACACAGTCCCCTTCTTACTCCCCAGTATCTGAGCATTTCTATAATTCCATCGCCCCAGAAATTTCCTGTCATTCCATCATAAAAAATCTCATTTAAAATTGCAGAAAGAACTACACAGATTCCAGTAATGAGCACACTGAGCGACATTGTCTTAAAAAGATTTTTCATCCAGCCATGGCGTGCATAAACTCCGGCAACGGCTCCTATACAAATACTTGTTACTGAATATGCAAAAGATACAGGGTCTATAAATCCATAAATAATATTAGAAGCTCCTCCGATTATTGCACCGGCAAAAGGACCTGCTACATAAGCTGCAAGCAGGGTTCCAAAGGCGTCCAGCCATACAGGAAGGTTTAATTTTGCGGCAAAATATTTTCCACCAATATTTACGGCTATGCAAAAGAGAGAAAGAAGAACTATCTGATATTTTTTGTATCCGTGCATATACACCACACTTTTATATTATTATTTCAATTATATACCATGAAGTGTGAATTGCCTACTTTAATATTTTTTCCCTATCTTTTTAATATGAATAAGGTTTTATTAACTCCGGCAAAATGTGCTTTGGATATGGGAGACGGCAGCGAACGCGGTCTTTATGTGAATCAGGATTATATTCTGCAGAAACTTGGTAAAGTTCACCGTGGAATCAGCCTGATGTATACCTACTACCCTAATGATAAGGAATGGCCAACCCGTGCCTGCGAAATTGATTTAGGTCGTGAATCTGCAGGTGCCTGGGATTCTCCATACGAAAACTACTTCCCTTACCGGGGCGGACGTGAAGGCTTACGCGATGACGAGCCTTTTAAGTTTATGAAGGAAATCCGCCGTCATGGTATGGATGTTGTTCTTACCCTTACAATTGACCCTCACTTAAAAGAAGAAGATATTATTCCGCTTGCAAAGGACCTGCGCCCTTATGGCCGCCTTTTGCTTCGTGTAAATCATGAATGTACTGGCGACTGGTTCTGCTATACCCGCCGTGCAACCTATCAGGAAATAGCTGATTTCTTTGTTATGGTTTGCCGCGTTATGCATAAATACGCTCCAAACGTAAAAATGATTTTGTGTGCCGGAATGTGGCAGAAGTCTACAGGAAAACTTGAGATGGAAGATATTTTCCTGGAAGCCCACAAGGCAGCTGATATCTGGTCTGGAGACAATTATCTTTCTTTGCACTGGGGTTGGCCTAACGATGTAGTTTCAAAAGAGACTTCCAGCTATGCCCGCTACAGCGTTGCTGAAGTTTATGAAAAATGCAAGATGACCTTGAAACGCCTGCGAAAAATCACAGGTCAGGACAAGCCTATGGTTCTTTCGGAACTGAATGCCGACGGTGATGTTGCAGGTCCTTATGTTCAGTCTAATATGATGAAGCAGTTTATGGATCTGCTGCAGAAAGATAAGGAAGGCTGGCTGAGCGCCTTTACCTTCTACCAGTTCCGCGATGACGGTCGCCTTGGTATGGAAATAACTGATCCTAACAATAGTGAAGTTGGAATTGAACAGCCGATTATGGGCATGTATAAAAAGCAGCTGCACAAGCCTTTCTTCAGTCAGAAGATTGTAAAAGCTGATTCTGTGGAGCTGCCTGCGACCTTGCGCTGGGGTGGTTCAGAAGATTCAGAAGGAATTGAAGTACCGGTTAAATTAAACAGAAGTCCTGTTCAGTTTGAACTCCACTTTGGAAAAGAACTCGAGCCTCTTAATATGATGATTGAGTTTGAAGGCTGGTGGTTCTATAAGGCTCCGGGCACAAAATGCGTTGATTTAATGTCTTACTTCTATGATAAGGCAAATGCAGTGAAAAAGCCTGGCACCTTTAAGCTCCACTACTTTCTGCCACCAGCTGATGGTATGAACAAGCCAAAGAGCGGCGATCCATACGAAGCAAAGGACGGCGACTGGCTTTACAACTACTACACTGTGCTGCCTGCCCTACCGGAAATTAAGATTGAAGAGATTCCGGTGTGCCGAGGAATTACACACCTTAAATAACAAGATGCTGAAACAAGTTCAGCATGACGCCTATAAAGACCGCAGTGCCTTCGTAAGAAGCTCTGCGGCTTTTTTATGGGTTACCGCAGAAGGATGCCAGTCTGCACCGATTCCATCTGATTCAAGTTGCTGGGTAAAAAGCACTGCCTTTGCTGTTACTGCAGGGAAATCTTTTTTGAAAAGCTCAACTGCCTCTGCGACAGACTCGTTGAGGGCTTCGCCCATAATTCCAAGACAGCAGCAGATTTTTGCCTTAGGGCTGCGGCGGTGAACTGCCTCTATAAGCTGACGAAGTTGAGCTGTGTATTCCAGTCGGCGTTCTTCCATTCCGCGCACCCAGCTGATGTCGTTTGTTCCAAGATGAATTACTACAATATCCGGCTGATAGCGGGATGCATCCCAGACTTCAGGTTCAATGCCGAGTCTCAGGGCAAGTGATTTATCTGTATAAGGCCAGTTAGCCTGCATGAGCCAGTGTGTATCCGGCAGCATGATTGTTTCCGGATCTACGTAATTTGAAATGAGGCCTATGCCGCTCCAGCTGCAAAGCTGAACCTGGGCACCGAGGGCCTTGGCGGTAAGAAAAGCGTAGGCTTTGTCCGGGCGTTCCTGGGCTGTTGTAAAAGTATCTTTTTCCCAAATACCTTCTATTCCGTAGCCGCAGGTAATGCTGTCGCCGATGAACTCAAGTTTGAGCTGATTGCCGGCAGAAGCCGAGACCTCTGGAGAACTCAGTAAATCACCGTCTATCTCAAGGTGCTTGAGGCCGGCATAGCCAAAGGCACATTCGCTGAATTTCATAACACGAATGGTTACTGTTTTTTCTACCGGGGAATCAAAAAGTACAATATGATTTTCACACTCATTCAATGTTACACGGAGAGTTGGTTCTTCCGGGATTGCTTCTATGCTGGTATCTGATCCTTCTGTTACAAAAATTCCAAGTACAGCCTTGTTAGCAGCATCCCAGAAATCAGGGTCACTGAGAATTACAGTCTCGGCATGCTTTCCTTTCATAACAAAGCAGAAGCCGCTTGCAGAATAATCAAAATAGCGGATGCCGTCGTGGTCAAGGTAGCGGCCGGACCAGATAAGATCGTCTTTATTTACATTCATAGTTTATTCCTATTATTTCTTTAGTCTGAACACTTTCGAGCCGCGGCGGGAATCCCAGAGCTTTCGGCGGCTTTCCGGAATTGAATCAATTGTGTCTTCTTCAAAGCCAAGTTTTTCAAACCAGTCTGCAGTCTGAGTTGTCATAATAAAGATTGATGCGGCTCCACCTTCGCCGGCCTGCTCAATCAGATTATCAATCAGTTTAGGACCGATTCCCATATGGGCATAATTTTCATCAACTGCAACAGCTGCAATTTCTGCCTGACCATCTTCATAAAAATGAAGGGCTGCACAGGCATGCACACCGCCATCAAGTTCAAATACAATATAATCTTCCAGGGCTGAAGCAATCTGTTCTTCGCTGCGGGACAAGAGTTTTCCACTCTCCACAAAAGGCCTCATAATCGCAAGAACAGAAGGAATATCAGTCTGCTCCATCGGGCGAACCTTACCATAGCCTCCGGTGTAAATCATTGTTCCCGAACCAAGGCCACTGAAGATTTCGCAAGGGAGAACTCCATCCTTTGAACCGTCCAGAATATGCACACGGGTAACGCCTGCACGGCAGGCTTCCTGAGCAGCCTTCATAAGATTTTTTATATCACCTTTTGCAGAGGCATTCTTTTCCAGGAATCTTTCTACCTCATCCAGATCCATGGCAGGAATATTTCCGCCTTCTGAAAGTGAAAAGCCTTCCGGAATTGTATAATTTTCTGCATTGATTTCTTCGTTGAACATCATAAAGAAAAGCTTGTCTGCCTTAAGATTCATGGCAACCTGCTTGGCAAGAAGAATCGAAGAAATATTATAAGGATGACCTGCGGCAGACCAGCCTATGCATGGGAAAATCGGAATAAAGCCATCATTCAAAACGGTCTGAATTGCTTCAGTTTCAAGCTTATCAATTTCGCCGGCTGTTCCAAAATCAAAACCGCCAAGCACACCCTTACCGCGGGCACGAACCCAGTTACCGATTACGGCAGTGATATTGTTTGCTGCAAGGCTGGTCATTACTGTGTTAGAAACATCAAAGGCTGCCATTTTGATAAGAGGCATGGCGTCGCTTGTTGTAACGCGGATTCCCTCATGATGGGTCCACTTGATTTTTGCGTTATCAAGAACTTCGTCTATACGGCGGCGGGCTCCAGGAATCAAAACAACCTTAAGGCCTGCCTGATGAAGCAGGGCAATATCGCGGATGTGCGAAGAAAAAAGCGGAGAGCTGATAGTCTTGTCGTCGAGATAAATTACAAGAAGAGCGTTCTTAAATTTGTGAAGATAGCGGATAACGTCGCGGACGTTTTCGGCCTTTTTTGAGCTTGTCATTCTTTTATTATAGCAGAATTTCTCTTGTTTTTGGAATAAATGCAGCCGCAATAATCCTGGCGGTACATTCCGTATTCTTCGCTGATTTCAAGGCTTCTCTTAAAGCCGCCCTTCTTTTTGAAGTCGGAAGGGAGCCAGTGAGGTCCGGATGGATTTTCGGCTTCCAGCTCCTGGCCAATTACGTTTAATTTTTCTGCATCCTTAAAAGGGCTGATTGAAAGTGTTGTGCAAAAATAATCGTAGCCACCGGCAGAGGCATATTCAAAAGCCCGGCGCAAACGGAACTCATAGCAACGGCGGCAGCGCTCCCCTTTTTCAGGCTCTTCTGCCAGCTCAGGCTCCTGGCGGGTTCCTACGGCTTTATAAAAATCTTCGGGATCATAGGCTTCTTCTACTACTTTTACTTTGCCTTCCAGGGCTGGCGGAAAAGTTTCGTAGAGTTTACGAAGCTCTGCCAGGCGGCGCTGGTATTCTTCCTGAGGATAAATATTGGGATTGTAATAGAAAACCGTTATATCAAAATACTTAAATAGATATTCCAGGACATAAGAAGAACAGGGACCGCAGCAGGCATGTAGCAGGAGAGAAGGTTTTACTGTGGTCTCAGCCGGAAAAGCCGCCAGCAGGGCATCCAGCTCTTTCTGATAGTTCATTTTACTCTAGGCTCCGGTTTTACTTTCTTGTAAACTGGCTCATAAAGTTCCAGGCATGCTCGCAGGTGTGCTCACGGCAGTCGTGACCCTGACCGCTTATGCTTGCAAAAATACTGAGAATGCGGCCGTCTGTGCTGCGGAACTTCTGCATGGTAAGAGTTGCGTCGCGACTTTCGTCATAAGAAGTTTCTACCTCATCACCGTTGATTCCCCAGATTTTGTTTTCCCAGCTATCTTTGTTTTCAAGCTTTACTTCTTCTTCATAGCGCTCGGCAAGTTCTGCATTGTTTAATAAAAGCGTATAGGCCATTCGGTCAAGACATTTCTGCTCCTGGAAAGGCAGTTCTGGAAGTGGTGTTACTTCACCACCGGCATAGAAAACAGGAACAGGTACTGTTGTATTGATACCCTTCTCTACCTTGTTTCCGTAAACATTGCAGCCTACATCAAAGGTTGCATCCATTGGTGCAGCAGCGACCAGGATTTCCGGATATTCCTGAATCAGATCCCAGGTTTTACAACCGCCCATAGAAAAGCCTGTTGCATAAATGCGGCTGCTGTCTATCGGGTATTTTTTCTTGAGCTGTTCAATCAACTCAATCATTTCTGTTGCAGTAGAGTTCAAGTGGTTTTCAATTGTAACAAGAAGGAAGTTGTGTCTGTGGCAGATTTTTGCCCAGCCCGCCATTGTTGCAAAGAAGAAGCAGGAATCTCCGCCTCCATGAAAACCAAGTACAAGAGGAAGAGGCTTTGAATCAGGGCTATCACAAAGGCCTTTGTTATAAAAAGCAAAATAGCCGATTTTATGAGTCTTGCTTCCCTTGTCGTCTCCGCAGTTATCAGCTGACGTTTTTACCTCTGCAATTCCAGGCTCAATTACAAGACCTTCTTTTTCCAGATCCGGATCAATCTGAAGAGGGCCGTTCATTCTGCGGAACTGTTTTATAAAAGTATCAAAATCAGAAATAAAGCCTTCTGCATCAGGCTCTGTATCGCGTTTTAAAAAGTGCTTGCAGCGGCTTTCAAAAAGCTCATTTGCTTCTTCGCTGTTTCCATAAGAGACTAAGGGAATATCATCTGCCCCAACTTCCGGTGCCACTGTCAGTCCTGTCAAAATGCAGGCAGCAGGAGCTAAATCTGAACGTCCCCAGAGGCCGTCTCCTTCAAAATGATGAAGACAGTTTTCTGCTATATAGTCTGCCCCGCTTCCAAAGCCGCAGAGTATGGCACGGAAAATTGCGCCTCGGATATAGTATCCGTCTATACTGTGGCGGAAAAAATTATTGGCAATTACTACACCGTCTTTATGATACTGATGGATTCTAGAATTAGTAATGATTTCGGAAAGAATGTCCGGAGCCGCTTCCTTCCAGCTGCAAGGCTGACCGCTTCCTTCTGCTACCGGAGAAATGAAAACTACGCTTGTATCATAATCTGCTGCAAGTTTTTCATAACCCTTCTGGCGGGCAAAGGCTACGAGTTCCTCGTATGACAGTTTTTTATCCGCAAAAATCAGAAGATATGGTGCCATAAAACCGTAATTGAGGATATCTCCCATGAGCGGTGACTTTGGCACATAAACCTGTGCTTCGAATTTTTCGTAAGTGTTTTTCCAGTAAGCTCCGTCTGAAGTTTTTGTTACTTCAGGCATTTTTTCCATTTTCATACTTTTCTCCCTTTATGTTATACATAGAGTATAACATAAGCAGTTTAAAACGGGAGAAAAATTAACGAAAAAAATTGGACAATTCTCTATTTTCCCTTCCGCCTTATTTCTGGCGGCCGTAGAAAAAGGAGCTGATGTAGGCTGTTGCAAGACCTATGAAAATGGAAAGTCCTATTAAGTGAACCGGCTTGAAAGAACTCAAGGCCAGGGCCCCGAAAGAAATGATTGTTGTAACGAAAGAAACCATAGTTGCAAAAGGTTCGAGGACGCTGTTGTTTTTCTTTTCGTTTTCCATCATGTAGATTATGTAATCCAGGCCGAGTCCGAATACAAGAATCAAACCTGTTACTGAGAAGAATTCCATATCGATCTTGCCGGCCGCAAATACTGCAACTACAACAAGGATTATTAAAAGCGGTACAGAAATAATCTTTAAGGCCTGCTTCCAGGAATAGAAGAAGCGGAGCATTATGAACATAAGGATATAGGCTACAACAAAGAACTTCAAAATCATCTTTGTAAGGCTGTCCAGATCTGCACTTATATCCTGAGACTTACTGATAAAGTAAACATTATCATCCTGTTCTGCTAACGAACGATAGTTAGCATAATCCGTAACCTTTGTTGGCAGCAAAACTGTAAAGTATTTACCATCAACTTTTCCAAGCCAGACAGAAGAAATAGCAGATTCAATAAAAGCAGGGACATTGCCGTTTTCAAAAGAAACGTAATCTGTATCAAGACTAAAGTCCGGTGGCATCGTTTTATATTCTGATTTTGCAAGCAACTCTGCTTCCTCTTCATCAAAGCCCAGATTAATCAGCTGCTCTTCAGCAAGCTCCATAAGCTTTCTGTAAGCCATTCGCGATTTTTTCTGCACTGCCATAGAAGGAACAAAGCTTGAAGTACTAACATAGCCAACCTGGCCCCCAGTCATTTCCTCAAACTTGCGGCGAAGCTTTTCTTCGTTTTCAAGAGCCTGCTCTTCTGTTTCTCCACCAACAATGAACCAGCCCCCCGGAGAATACTGAATTACCTGAGAAGCTGTAATTTCGTCCTGCAGGAGGCGGCCCTTCATATCATACAAAGTAAGAAGATTATTTTTTACTCTTACATTTTTGTGGAATACTGCAATGGAAATAAGAGAGAAAGCAAAAAGAAGAATTATTACAAGACGGCCTACCCATTTCTGCTGCATTCTGTAAATCAGCTTTGTAAAAGCGCCGGTAAAACGAACATTGCCTCTTTCTTCAGGCAGTTTGATATAAGGGTAAATTGCAATTGTTGTAAGGAAGGAACTGATAAGGCCTGTAAGACAGAAGAAGGACATCTGCTTAAGGATTGTAAAAGGCGCAAGAAGAAGAATTGCAAAACAGATGCCTGTTGAAATAATTGCCATGAGCAGGCCGGAAAAAATATGATTACGGATTTCTACGCTGGACTTAAGTTCCTTGTTTGCTGCCCAATGTGTAAAAAAGTGCAGGCTGTAATCTATGCAGGAACCAATCAGCGATGTTCCAAAAACCAGGGTGATTACGTGCATCTTATGAAAAACTGCCAGAGTTGCAAGAACTGCTACGCCCAGAGAAATCATAATTGATCCAACTGAATAAACAAGGGGACGTACAGAACGGAAAATAAAAATCAAAAGAATAATTACTGCCAGCATGGAAACTGTTGCAATTATAGAAATTTCACGGCTGGCAGAATTTGAACTTTCGTGACTGTGAAAAGGTGTTCCGGAAAACACAAAAGTTACTTCCGGGAATTTCTCGCAGGCTTTATAAATCTCGGTTATGGCATTATTCTTTGAAGCGAGCTTTGAACCTGCCGGACTTAAAACACCTCTAATCATGATATACCATTTATCTTCGAACTTAGAGGCAAGAACTCCATCCTTTACGCTCATTGCTGTTCCCGCATTCTGAAGGGAAGTAAGATAATTCTGCAGATGATATTCTGTAAGCAGGAAAGGATCTGTATCTATATCATCAAGGGGAAGCATTGTAAAACCGCCGTAGGCTTTAGACAGGGCTTCCATTGCAAAGTCTTCTGCGGCATCCTGGTCATTAAGAATTTTGTCTGCGGTTTCTTCATCAATAAGATATGAGCGGTACCTGTAGAGAAAGTCTGTAATTTCTCCCATAGCACTTACATCGTTATAAAGTGAAATTGATTCAAAATTGCGGCTGTCTTTAAGCTCTGCATAAACTGCTTCTGCAACGCCTTTTGCTTTATCAAAATCTTCATCTGCAACAAGTACAAAAACGTTCTGCGAAGTTACAGACATCATCTTGTCATCAGCCTTTTTTACAGAAGCCATTGAAATGCTCTTTGGCACCATATTAAAAAGATCTGAATCTATACCGATTTTACCGCGGAAAATTAAAAGTGAAATAAGAAAAAAAAGAGCTGCTGCTGAGTGATAAAGAATCCAGGTAACAAGAAGTTTTTTCTGTGAAAGATTATTAAATGAATCATTCAATAACAAAGTTCTGTTTTTCATCAGCCGAAAGTTCCTCCGGGTATTTCTGATTGATAAACTCATAGGTTATGGAATTGCCCGAAGCCTCTGACATAATAAGCATTGTCATGGCTGCCTGAGGGTCCGTTATTCCAGAAAGTTCAAGAGTTTTCATTACAGAGGCAATGGTTGAATCTTTTGGAGTAAGAAGAAGTGTCCACTCACCGTTCTTTTTCATTGAAAAGTCGCAGGTGAAATTCTTTTTGAGGGCAGCAGCATCTCCTGAAAAAACTGAACTCAAAGTTTCAGAAATATTTGCAAAAATCTGATTGTCTGAACCATTCATTACAGACTTATTTCCCTTGGCAGAAATCTGAACCATTGTATTTTTTGTAAGAATCAAAGAAGAAGGAATAGGCTTTTCTGTAGCCCATAAAATTCCTTCCGGGCAGATAATATATTTTCCTGTAGACTTTAATTTGCGGCCGTTAGCCTGCAGAGTTTTTGTCTGAACAAAATCACCGGTTGTATTTGAATGTGCTGCAAGAGCACTGCATACTGCTTCCAGGCTTGAGGAAGTCTGAGCATAGAGAAAACCTGACATTAGAAAAAGAAGTGAAAATATTATTTTTTTCATGAATCCTGCTCCCAGAAGTTAAAAAAGTTATACCACTGATAAGGATACAAAATACAGTATTTTTCCAGACGGGCAACAAACTCACCGCAGCACTGAACGATTCTTTCTTCACGCTCGCTGCGAGGGCAGTTAAAGTCTGTATGGCATTTTTCTATATAAACATTCTGCTTTGGATTAAAGATTGAAAGACGGCTTCTGAGTCCGAACATAAAATAAACCGGAACCTTCATAAGGGCCGGAATGAGGAAGACGCCGTATGGGAAAGAAGCATCTTTTCCAAGGAAAGAGATTTTCAAATTCTTGTCTTTTGAATATGGAGAAGTTCTGTCGCCTGCAATTACTACAAGGGCACCTTTTTCAACTGCATCCATAAGGGTAACAATTGAGTCTGGTCCAATTTCGTTTGAGTTGATTACATTAAAAGAAACCTTTGGATTTACACTTTTAAGGGTGTTAGAAAAGTTGCTGTTAATATCCATATCCATGATGACATAAACAGGAACTTCTCTTCCAACCAGCTGCTGATTGTAATCTGAAAGACTTCGCAAAAGCTCCATATTTCCAAGGTGCGAAGTTATAAGCATTGCTCCCTTACCCTCTTTAAGAAGGTCGAGGATGCTTGTGATATCATCATTCTGATACTGGATTTTACTGAACTTGATTTTGCCAAGCCAGCCTTCCATTTTTTCGAGAACACAAAGTGAAAAAGAAAGAAACTGTCTGTATGGACTTATGCGTTTTGGAATATTGCGCCCTGTAAATTCGCGCAGACGCAGCTGATATTCTTTTGCACTTTTTCTTGCTTCTGCTGCAAATACCCAGTAAAAGAAACTTACCGGATAAATCAATGCGCGTACAAGAACTCCCGGTATATACTTAAATAAAACCAGAAGCAGCAAAAGAGGTTTATTTGTTTTAATTACTTCCTGACGTTCTGTCCAGTGTGCCTGATCACTCATACTTTTTTGAAATGCCTTTTTATTTTTCTATAGATTAACATAGGGATGCGTGGAATAAGTCCAAGACAAAGTCTTGCATAGCTTCCCGAAACTCTCAGAGTATCTGTAAGGTAATTGTAATTTGAAATTCCGTCAGCCGGATAGAATACTTTTACCGGTTCAGAAATGATTGGTACACCGCGCCAGTAAAGTCTTACAAGTACTTCAACATCAAAGCCCATGCGTCCGTCAATGTAAAGGGTATGCTTAAGCATTTTTACAAAAGGCTCTACAGGATAAACTCTAAAGCCAATCATTGCATCCTTTATATCATGTGAAAGAGTTACAAGATGAATCCAGCCGTTGGCAAACTTACGGCCATTTACGCGGGACTGAGGAGCGTCTTTATCATATTCAGGGCAGCCGCAGATTACTGCATCCGGATTATGCTTTGAAAGCTCAAGAAAACGTTCTGCCTTTCCTGCATCATGCTGTCCGTCTGAATCGAGCTGAAGAATATGAGTAAGGCCCATTTCATGAGCCTTGTAAATTCCAGACATCATTGCGCAGCCCTTTCCACCGTTCCTGGCACGGGTTACAACTGTTACCTGAGGATATTTTTCTGCAACGGCTGCAATGAGGGCTTTATTTTCTTCGTCGTTTCCATCATCAACTGCAATGATTGGAAAATTAAAAGAAATAAGGCTTTTTACAACTGCCTCAAGAGTAGCACCGTGTCTGTATACAGGAATTACAAAACCGTATTTCATTCTTCAACCAGCACAGCAAAGGAACCAGATGAATAAACTTTACCTTCAACATTTGCATCTGCCATATTGAAAGTGACTGTGCTTTTCTCCTTTTTATAAGTTAAATCAAGGTGTATTTTTGTGCCCGGTTTAATTGGGGCAGAAAATTTAATTCTTTTGATATTTGGAACATATCGCTGGGTTCCAAAATATTTTCTTGAGAAGCGTGTAATTACTTCAAACTGGGCAACAGCCGGAAGCAGCTTGTACTGAGGAAAGTGTCCGTCGTAAAAATCGCTGCTTGCAGGAATTACAAATTCCAGAGCAATTGCGTTTTCTTCGCGGCTAACTACTACTTCATCTCTTATGTCGTGATCATTAAAGTTCATTATTGTTTCTCCTCAAACAAAGCCATAATTTCTAACTTATGTTTCTTTCCCTGAACATCAACAGGGAGTTTTTCCATAAAGCGCCACTTTTTTGGAATTACTACATTCTCAAAATACTTCATAAGGAAGTCGTGGAAGTAGCGGTTTATCATAAACTTTTCTGTATCTTTAAACTGCTGGCGGCCCTTTTCGTTCAACACGACAGCCGCAGCCAGATACTGTCTTACATCATTGCTCATGGCAACTACTTTTACATCTTCTACAAGGCCTGTTTCCAGAAGGCGGTTTTCTACCTCTGTCATGGAAATACGTTTTTCTTCAATCTTTACAATTGAATCTGAACGACCCTTAAGAAGGAAGCGGCCATCTTCAAAAATCTCTGCAAGGTCTGCAGTTGCAAAACCTTCCGGATTTTTAATATATGGAGAGATGATGCGCAGGCATCCGTCATCACCAAGCCAGATTTTTGCGTTTGCAAATGGTGTCCATACAAGCTGATCTTTATTCTGCTGGCGGTATGCAATTCCAGAAGTTTCTGTAGAACCATAAACTTCAAGAGGACAGAAGCCGAATACCTTTTCTGTCTGCACTGCAAGTTCTGGAGAAACTGCTCCACCGCTTGTGAAAATCCAGACATTCTTCATATCAAGCTTGTCTTCAACTTCAACTGTACGCTTAAGGAAGGCCGGAGTTGCAATAAGAATATAACTTACGTCTGTAAGCTTTTCAAACTCCTCCGGGAACTCAACGCGGTTGCGGCGGAATGGACAGCCCAATGTAAATGGAAGTGAGATTCCAAAAAGGAAGCCGTAAATATGATGCTGGCTTACTGTTGTGAGCAGTTTGCGGTTTGTAAACTCGCCGGCCCATTTAGAAATAATAAAGGCGTTATCTTCTTCAAATTCCTTCATACGCTGTGGAACTGCCTTTGGCTTTCCAGTAGATCCAGAAGTAAAAAGGAAGATACGGGTAGCCTCTCCATCAATAGCAGGAGTAGTTCTGTACTCTGCAACTTCCGGCATTGGGCTTTCTTCTACTACCTTCTGAATGGCAACTGCATCTGCAAGGCCAGGCGCATCAGGATCTGCTATAGGCTGGTCTGTAAGGAAAACCATTCCAGGTTTACGAACATCAGCAATAAAATTAGAAGTAATATTCTGTGTAAGATAAACTGCTTTCTTACACTGAAGAAGAGCAACAAAAGTACACAAGAAGTACCAGTAGTCTTCACAGTGAAGGATAAACTCATCTGCGCCTTTTTCTTCAACAAAGCGGCGCATTTTTGCTGTATCAATTAAAAAGTCTTTCCAGGTTTTATAGTTACCGCCAGTCCATGTGTCTTCATAACACATGATGTAATCATCTTTGCGGGAATCTGCATTGAATTTTGTAACAGGATATGCCTTAATCATTTTTCTATCCACCAGTTTTCTAATTATAAATTCTACAACAAACAATGTACCCATCAGTACATAAGATATTCCGCCGTTGTAAATAGCCCAGACTCTGCGGGCATCTTCTGCACTGAGGCCGAATATTTTGTCTGCAAAGGTTGTAACAACTGCAGCTGTTCCATTGAAGATAAAAAAGCCGCACCATACAAGCGTTACATTTCTACAGTATAGCCGAACTTGATTTTCGTAGGAAGAGCCGACAATTGACTTGTCTGCAAGAGTAGCGAATCTGAAAATAATGTTCGGTTTAAGAAAAAGTGTACTTCCGAATACTACAAGCAGCGTAAGGTTTATTACAACAGAATAGAGTTTAAGGAAAAACTCTTTTCCGGTAATAAAACAAAAAAGACCAGCCGCTAAAAAAAGTACGGAACTTAGAAGCGGTTTCCAGTCCAATGCACCTTTTTTATCACTGGTCTTTTTGCTTCCTGTAGCACTTAAGAAGAATGCAGCCGCCAGAGCAATTATGCACAAAGACAGAATCTTTGTTTCCACCTTGAAAATTACAAGCAGTGTAAATACAAGGACTGGATAAACGGCCGCAATCACATAAAAAAGCGCCTTAAGGAATTTTTTCATCAGTCTCTAGTTCACCTTATGCCATGTAAGGAACAAGGGCATCTACAACATCCTGAACTGTCTTTACAGTCTTGAAAATTGAAGGGTCAACATTTCCCTTATCAGCAGGCATAAATTCCTTCATTTTTACGATAAGGTCAATTGAGTCGATTGAATCCAAATCCAAGTCATCTCCAAGAAGAGCATCAGGTGTTACATCACCTTCATCGAGTTCAAACTCTGAAACAAGAATTCCCTTGAGTTTTTCGAAAATTTCGTCTTTTGACATACTAAACCTCTTTTTTCAAAGATTAAGCTTTCTGTGCCGTAATATATTCGGCCAGTGCATTTACAGAAGCAAAATGCTTCTTATTTTCACCACTTTCTGCAGAGAATTTTACTCCGAACTTTTTCTTCAATGCAACTCCAAGTTCAAGTGCATCAATAGAATCAAGACCGAGGCCTTCTCCAAAAAGTGGATCTGAATCCACAATGTTTTCCGGCTTGATATCTTCAAGCTGGAGTGCTGAAATAATTACTTCCTTTATTTCGTTTTTCAACTGATCCATAGCTATCCCTATATTAAACAATTCGAATAAAAAAATTTGATACTAATTTCGCACTATTCTATTGATTAATTATAAAAATTGCAAGTGAAGGGATTTTTTTGTTTGAAGCGCTTAGAATAGTTTGATATTTAATGCGTTAATTTGCAGTAAACTGACACCGCCTTGAAAAAAGCCCCAATATAGTATAATTTACCTATTATGGATAAAGCATATTTTGACATCAACAAATATAAGGTTGATGACCTTCGTGCAGTAGATGCAAAGTTTGAAGCACAGAAGATTGCATTTGCACCTCTGGCTTTTCAGGCTATTAAAACAATGATTAATCTTGGCATTCTTAAGACAATTGAAGATGCCGGAGATGATGGTATTACACGTGCCGACCTGGCAGCAAAAACAAACCTTTCCGAATATGGTGTAGGCGTTCTCTGCGAAATGGCACTTGGAATGAATGTAATTAAGTTAACAGAAGATTCTGAATCTGATCCTAAATCAGAAAAATATAAGCTTGGTAAAACAGGCTGGATGCTTCTGGAAGATGACCTTACCCGCGTAAACTTCTGGTTCACAAACGACATCTGTTATGAAGGTGCATGGGATCTTGAAGCTTCTATTAAAAACGGTAAGCCGGAAGGTCTTAAGGTATTTGGTGATAAGTGGGTTACTGTTTACGAAGCCCTCTCTACTCTGCCAGATCAGCCTAAGAAATCTTGGTTTGAATTTGACCATTTCTATTCTGATATTGCTTTTCCTGAAGCTCTTCCAATCGTATTTGCTAAAAAGCCAAAGCACATTCTGGACATTGGTGGAAATACCGGTAAGTGGTCACTAACCTGCTGCCGCTATGATCCTGATGTAAAAATGACTATCTGTGATTTGCCTGGTCAGGCTAACGTTGCAAAGAAGAACGCTGCAGAAGCTGGTTTTGCAGACCGTGTAGACTTTAGCATGGGTAACGTTCTTGAAGAATCAACAAAGCTTCCTGCTAATCCGGATGCTGTATGGATGAGCCAGTTCCTCGACTGTTTCTCACTCCATCAGGTAACAAAGATTTTGAAGAAGGTTCACGAAGCTGCAAACGAAAATACTAACGTGTGGGTACTTGAGCCTCTCTGGGACAAGCAGAAGTTTGAAGCAAGTTCTTACTCTTTGATGGGAACATCTCTTTACTTCACTTGTATTGCAAACGGAAACAGCAAGATGTACCGTTACCAGGAACTTGTAGACGCAATTGAAGAAGCAGGCTTTAAGCTGGATTGCGCACACCACAATCTTGGCAGCAATGCTTACTCTCTCTTGTGTTTTAAAAAGAAGTAATAATGAAAGAAATATATATTTCTGGCATTACTAAGTGGGCACCAGGACTTACAGATGACGAAAACCTCTGGCAGTCCTGGCTGGCCGGTGATGCACAGATTGAACAGATTAAAGAATCTCCAAAGCTGGAATACACTGATCCGCTCTTCCGCCGTCGTCTTTCGCAAATTACAAAAATGACTGTTCATGTTATTCATAATCTGCTTGAAAAAACAAATATTTCCAAAGAAACAAAACTTGTATTTATTTCTCTGCGCGGTGAAATTGAGCGGGAATTCACTATTAATAAGGGGATTATCGAAGACGGAATGATTCTGCCGGCAGGCTTTTCTCTTTCTGTTTTTAATACTCCAATATCCTCTGCTACTCTTGCATTCGGCCTGAAAGGCGGTTATTCTGTTTTATATCCTTCTAAGAATGATTTTTCGGAAGCATTTAAGGCAGCCGTAGCCCCGGTTCTTGCAGGAACTGAGAAAGAAATAATTCTGGTTTATGCTGATGAGCTTGTACCGGAAATGTATGGAGACAAAAGACCTGAAGAAAATATTCCTCTGGCTTTTGCCTGTGTAATTAGCAGCGAGAAAAACAGTAATTGTGTTTCTCTTGATGACTTTTCAAGCATTGGAAAGTCACCATCGGAGTTTTTAAGGTTTTTGCTAAAATGAGTAAGAATGAAATCAGCTATAAAAGTGAGCTTCCAAAAATCAAAAATATTTTTACCTATGCGTTTTTTTGTCTTGCTAAAATAATTGCCATTATCTTTTTTGGCGTAGGTGCAATGGTCCTGGCTATTGTAGTTTTTCCTTTTATCAGACTTTTTACCCTGGGCCACAAGGACTTTGGAATTATTGCCAGAGCCTACGTTTCACACACCTTCCGAACTTTTTTGTGGACCTTGCATATTGTAAGAGCTGCAATTTTGAAGATTGACAGCCGCAAAGATTTCCGCAACATTCACAGCAAAATTATTGTAGCAAATCATCCTTCTCTCCTTGATTTTGTTTACATTATGTCTCTGGTTCCTAATTCTACCTGTATTGTACGCGGCGGTCTTACCCACACTCCTCTTCGCGGCGTAATCAAACAGGCTTATATTACAAATACAACTGAATTTGATGATGTTCTTGTTGAATGTAAAAAGCTTACAGACAAGGGCTGTAACGTTATCGTCTTCCCTGAAGGTACCAGAAGCCCAAGAATTGGTCGCAACAATTATAAAAAAGGTGCTGCTAGAATTGCACTTTACTGTGGCTGCGATGTTCAGCCTTTATTCATCGGAGGCAGCGACAAGTATGGCCTTGGAAAGCATGATCCTCTCTGGTCATATAATCACGTAGAAAATTATGTATATGATATAAAGATGCTTCCGGTAATTTCTATCAGTCAGTTCAAAGATCTTTCTGAACCTATTGCCGCAAAACATCTTACAGATGAGATGGAGAAGGTTATCCGCGGCGCAGGTGATGAGTACGCCAAAACTTACACTGGAAAAACGCTGAATAATTACTAAAATACCTTGTCATCCTGAACTTGATTCAGGATCTAAAACTTAGACCCCGAAACAAGTTCGGGGTGACATGAAAAAAGAGTAACACTTTTCCCTTCCTCAACTGTTAAACTTAATGACAGGACAATTTGTACAATGAAAACTTTGTCGATGGATGATTTTGATAATCTATACCGCCAGTACGGCCCTATGGTTCTCAGACGCTGCCGCTTTATTCTCAAAAATGAAGAAAAAGCGCTTGATGCCATGCAGGATGTTTTTGTGCGCCTTATTGAAAGGAAGGAAAAACTTTCTAACGTGTGTTCCAGCCTTCTTTACACTATGGCTACAAATATCTGCCTTAATAAAATCAGGGCAGACAAAATCCGAAGCGGTCCGGAATTTGATGTAATTGCAGAAATTATTGAAGATAGCAGCAGTGCAGATGAAACAGGCAAAATTGAAACCAATATTCTTCTGGACTGCATATTTTCTGAACGCGACAGCAAAGACAGGCAGATTGCAATTTTACATTACGTAGACGGCTACACTCTTGAAGAAACATCCCAGAAAATGAAAATGTCCGTTTCCGGAATCAGAAAGCGTCTGGAAAAACTCAAGGATTACGCAACCGCAAAGGTTTTATAGGAGGAAGGTATGGCAATTCCAACTAGAATTTTAGAGGAAATCAAAAACTCTGAACTTGATGCTGCAAACTTCTACTCAATTTACGGCAAAGAAAATATTGAAGCCGCTTTAAATGACCTCAAAAAATCTGACGAAGAAATATTAAATACATATTCTGTACAGGCAATGAAGGCTGCTGTAGCAGGAAAGCTCGAAGCAAAAGGAAAGGCTACAAGTGCTTCTGTAAGCAAGAGTAATATCTTAAAGTTTCCTGCAACAAGAATCATTTCTTATGCCGCCGCTGCAGTTCTCCTTGCCGCAATTCTTATTCCAGCAGGGCTCAAAAATTCAAAGCTTGCCTCAGCTTCTGCACCGGCAGAACGCGTAAAGGGAAATGCTCTTTCTGCATCTTCTAAAGAACCACAGATTAAGCTTTACCGCAAAAAGGGTCTTGAAATTCAGTCTCTTAAAGATGGTGATTTTGCCCGCTCAGGTGATGTAATTCAGATTACTTATAACGCAGGCCAGGATGAATATGGTGTGATTTTCAGTGTGGACGGAAACGGCAGCATTACCCGCCATTTCCCGGAAGACAGCTGGCAGGCAGCAAAGCTTGAACACCGCAGCGATGAAACTCCGCTCGACTTTTCTTACGAGCTGGATAATGCACCAGACTTTGAATGCTTTGTAATGGTAACTTCTAAAAAGCAGTTTACTCTTGAAGATATTGAATCAAAACTCACAAACAAATCTGACATAGACTATATTACAAAACTTTCATATTTACCAAAAAAGACAGAAGGAATTACTTTTACACTCGAAAAGTAAGGCTCGCTAAAAGCAGTTTGAAAAAGGATGGAGAATATGAAAAAACTGATTTTGATAACGATTTCGCTGCTCTGCCTTTCTGAGGTTTTTGCTGCAGCAACAGATACAGAAGAAACTACAAGTGGTGTAGACAGATACGCAATTTACATCGGTTCAAATAAGGGTGGAAAAGGCCGCGAACAGCTTTTGTATGCCGGAAGCGATGCCCAGAATTTCCAGAAAGCTATGTCGGAAATTGGTGGTGTTGCAGATTCCAACAGTTATATTTTGATTGACCCTACAAAAGAAAGCATAGACAACACACTGGATAAGATTTCTCAGAAAATCACAACAAGCCAGAGTCATGCAAAACGCTCTGAATTTATTTTCTATTATTCAGGTCACTCAGACGAGAACTCTCTTTTGCTTGGAGATATTCCTTATGATTACTCGGAGCTCAAGGCTGCAATTACAGAAGTTCCAAGCGACATTCACGTTGTAATTCTTGATTCCTGCTACTCTGGAAACTTTATCCGAACAAAGGGTGGTACAAAGCGTAAGCCATTTTTGATTGATGACTCTTCTGTTGTTACAGGACATGCTTATCTTTCTTCGAGTTCAACTAATGAATACTCACAGGAATCAGATGAAATTGAATCATCATATTTTACAAATGCAATGATTACCGGCTTGCGCGGAGCAGCAGACACTTCCGGCGACAATAAGGTAACTTTGAACGAGCTTTACTCTTATGCCTTCAACGAAACCCTTTCTAAGACAGAAACTAGTAAGGCTGGCCCTCAGCATCCAAACTACAACATTACTCTTGTAGGTTCTGGAGACCTTGTACTTTCTGATCTTTCTGCCGGCGAGGCAATGCTTTCAATTGCAAAGGACGCAAAGGGCAAGTTTATTATCCGCGATGCCCAGGGCAAGCTGATTTCAGAGATCAATAAAAGTGCCGGCCAGCCTATTTTTATGGCCCTTCCTGCAGCCAGATATTCTGCAACCATAATTGATGATAACTCTACAAAAAAGGGAAATTTCACTCTTGAAAAAGACCAGGTTTACTTACTGAGTCAGACTACTCTTACTACAATCAAGCGCAAAACCAACCGTGTACGCGGTAACACTTCTGAAGGCTATTCAGATGATGAAGACATTCTTGATATTGATGATCTTGATGGCGGAGATGAGGATACAAGACCGCACAGACCAGGCCGCGGTTCAAGACGCCGTTATGACTCAGTAGAAAAGGCTTCTGAACTCCCTGAACTTGCAGTTTCAGAAGAAGAAGCTGCAGCTGAGTCAGAAAAGGAAGAAGAAGCTTCAAAATTTGTTTCCTTCTTTGATGTCTTTAATCATAACAACATGGCCTACTTCCACCTTTCTGCCTTCCCTGGCCTTTCACTTGTAAACGGAGGAAAAGAGTATTCTCTTGTTTCTGTCGGTATAATTGGAAGCTTAGACTCTAATGTATGTGCTATTCAGGCTTCTTCAATCATGAACATCAATACCAACATCATTAACGGATGGCAGACGGCTGGAATTTTCAATATTGCAAGCCAGGCAAATGGTGTTCAGACGGCAGGAATCTTCAACTGGGCTAATACTGCAAACGGAGGTCAATTCTCCGGTCTTTTTAATAAGGCAAATACTTTAAACGGTATTCAGTCTGCAGGACTTGTTAATGTGGCCGAAAAGGTTCGTGGTATTCAGTCTGCAGGTCTTATGAACTATGCAAAGGATGTTTCTGGTATTCAGATTGGTTTAATCAACTATGCAGAAACAAGTAATGGAGTTGCTATCGGTTTGATTAATATCATCAAGGATGGTATGCACCATGTGGGCTTCAACTGGGATTCAAACGGTATGTTCGACTTCTTTGTTCAGAGCGGTACTAAGAATCTCTTTATCACCGCAGGTTTTTCTATGGACCGCCAGGAACTCTTTAGTAATGATAATAGCGTTAATAAGACCTTCATCCTTTACGGAGGTCTTGGAACAGAGTTCCGCTTTGGCTTCTCTAGTCTTGATTTTGAATTCCTTCTCAAAGGTGTCTTCAACAATGACTATATGCCATCTACCAGAGAAGAGTTCTATGCCTTTAATTTTGGATCAATTCTTATTCCAAGCCTTCGCATGACCTTTAATGTTCTGAGCCTTAAGCATCTTGATCTTGGAGCCGGTTTAAGCCTGGACTTCCAGACCAGCGGAGTAAACGACCGTGCCTTTGACTACACCTACCACAGATGGGGCGAGCACGACGGCGGCACAGACGTTTATCCATCAATCTTCCTGGGCTTTAAGATTAAGTAAGGCTACAATCGAAGAACCGTTAAAAAACGACCCGAACAGGGTCGTTTTAGGTTCATCGAAAAAATGCCTCAGAGGCAGGCTGTGCCTGCCGACTGTATTATTTTGATAATAAATTATTGAGACTTCTGACAAATTCAGCCGGTTCCTTAACTTCCATGCCGGCAATCATCAATGCCTGAGTGAAGAGAACTTCTGAAACATCGGCAATCAATGCCTCATCATCGCTTTCCTTGATCTTTGCGAGGATCGGATGGTCGCCGTTTACTTCGAGAATAGGCTTGAGGTCTGGTCCTGGCTGGCCCATTGCTTTCATCATCTGAATCATCTGATAGCTTGGGTCGTTTTCGTCTACTACGATACAAGATGGGTTTTCTCCGCTCAAAGTCTTAGAAAGTTTTACTTCCTTTACCTTGTCGCCAAGTGCCTTCTTAATCTTTTCAACTACAGGCTTGAAGGCTTCTTCCTTCTTTTTAGCTTCTTCTTTGTCGCCGCCCAGGTCTTCGTCGCTGCCAGAGCGGTTTACAGCCTTAAGCTCGAACTCGTTCTTATATTTGCCGAAGCCTGGAATTACGATGTCATCGATATCATCATCCATAATAAGAACTTCAAAGCCCTTGTCTGTATATGCTTTTACGAGAGGATTAGCGCGAAGGTTCTTTTCATCTGAACCACTGATATAGAAGATTGCCTTCTGGTCTGTCTTCATACGCTGAACATAATCTGCAAAGCTTGTGTAGTTTCCGTCGCCAGTACCAGATGCATCTGTAGACTTAAAGCGAACGATTTCTGCAATTTCGTCGCGATTAGCGTAGTCGCTATAAAGACCTTCCTTCATAGGGCGGTTGAAGTTGCGTACGAACTTTTCCCACTTTTCGATTGCTTTTTTGTCTTCATCCTTGCGGTCTGCTTCTGCAATCTTCTTTGCCTTGTCTGCAGCCTCGCCCATCTTCTTAAACTCGGAAAGGAGTTTCTTTACGCTTGAAGATTTGATGTTGTCGAGGATGCGGTTCTGCTGAAGGATTTCGCGGCTTACGTTGAGCGGAAGGTCCTCAGAATCGATAATACCACGTACAAAGCGGAGGTAACTTGGAAGGAGCTCACGGTCATCATCTGTGATGAATACGCGCTTTACGTACAATTTCAAGCCGCTCTTGTAATCTGCCTGATACATATCAAATGGAGCTGTCTGTGGAACAAAGAAGAGAGTTGTATATTCCTGAGTTCCTTCTGCGTGTGTATGAACATAATGGAGAGGATCCTGTCCGTCGTGACCAAAAGTCTTGTAGAACTCGTTGTAATCTTCTTCCTTAAGCTCGCTCTTTGCACGCTTCCACAAAGCAGATGCAGAGTTTACCTGGTCAATCTTGCTTTCGCTGCCAGTTTCTTTTCCCTTGTCATCATATTTTTTCTGTTCATAGTGAAGATAGATTGGGAAGGCGATATGGTCTGAATACTTCTTGATAAGCTCTTCAATCTTCCAGCGAGAAGCAAACTCCTTGCTGTCGTCGTTGAGGTGCATTTCGATTGCAGAACCTGTGAGTTCAGGCTTATCAAAACCATATTTCTTTGCAGCAGCTGAATCTGCAGCTACTTCTTCAATTTCATAAGAGTTTGTACCATCAGAAGACCAATGCCAGATTTTTCCGTCGCCTGCGGCCTTACGGGTATAAACATCAATCTGTTTTGCAGCCATGAAGGCAGAGTAGAAACCTACACCAAACTGACCAATAAGAGCAGAATCCTTGCTTGCTTCAGCTGTAAGCTGCTCCATAAATGCTTTAGTTCCTGAGCGGGCAATTGTACCGAGGTTGTTAGTCAAATCCTCGTCTGTCATACCGATACCAGAATCCTGAACGGTAAGAGTGCTTTCTTTTTCATCAAAAGTGATGTCAATTCTTGGCTCAAACTTGATGTTTTTGAAAGCCTCATCAGAAACTGTAAGATACTTTAATTTATCCAGCGCATCAGAACCGTTAGAAACGATTTCGCGAAGGAAAATGTCTTTATTTGAATAAAGTGAATGAATAATAAGTTTGAGAAGCTGATTTACTTCTGTCTGGAATTCGTATTTTGCCATTTTTAGCTCCATTTACCTTTAGTGTTAACTTTAAAGATAATAACAAAATACCAAATTCGGCAAGAAAAAAAAGGATTGCTTCGTCGCTTCTCACCTCGCAATGACATCAATTACGAGGTGCTGATGACATAGGCTAGTATAACTTTTCACCCAGCAGGCGGGCTGCAAGACTAACGGCCAGAATTGCTGTCTGATTTCTTACATCAAGGATAGGGTTTACTTCTACAATTTCTGCGGAGCGAACCTTTCCGGTTGTAGCAATTTCTTCCATCAGAAGAAGGGCTTCGCGGTTTGTCATACCACCAGGAAGAGGAATACCGGTTCCAGGTGCAAACATAGGATCCAGAACATCCATATCAAAACTTACATGAATCTGATCGATATTCTTGAAGAAGGCAAGAACCTGACGCACTACTCCTGCAAAACCGATGCAGTCTATATCGCTCATTGTAAACACAGTAACGCCGGCTTCTTTCATAAGCTTTTTTTCGCCCGGATCCAGGTCTCGCGACCCTACAAAACAGATGTTTTTAGGATCAACCTTGCGGCCTTCAAAATATAAGTTAGTGAGCTCAGGCAGTCCCAGACCTGCAGAAGCGGCAAGACATTCTCCGTGAATGTTTCCACTAGGGGTTGTTTCCGGAGTGTTAAAATCTCCATGGGCATCAACATAAAGAACTCCCACTGTCTTTCCCTGCTTTTGAGCTGTAGCGGCTACTCCCGCAAGCGAACCAAGAACAATGGAGTGGTCTCCACCCAGCACCAGAGGAAAATCTCCGGCAGCAGTAATCTTTTCTACTTCACCAGCAAGCTTTGTGCAGGCATTAGTAATCGGCTTTAAATATTTTGCTTTAGGATTTCCAGGCTCTTCATATTCCTGAGAAGAAGCCTTAAAAATATCGGTATGTTCAAAGGTCTTATGACCAAGGCTTTCAAGTTTTTCTTTAATTCCGGCAAGGCGGATAGCGGATGGCCCCATATCTGAACCATGACGGCTAGCGCCAAAGTCCAAAGGCATTTCTAAAAGATGTATATTCATAATTGAATTCTAAGAAAAAGAGATTATAGGGTCAAGTCCGATAATAACAAAAAAAAACTCGCTTTTTAAATATAATTCGTATATATTATAATCGTATGAATATATTCGGAATTCTTGCTGGAGAGATGACGGATTTATTAAATTTTATAAAACCTATTCAGCTGCAGCTGGTAGCACTTGCATTTATGCTTGTGCTGGAATTCATGTATTTTCATCGAAGACGACTTCCAATTCTTTCTACCAGAACCTTTATAGGCATTTTAATTTTTTCACTTGTTTTTATTATTGCCGACACTTCTGTTATTCTTGTTTCTAAACTTCACCTGCCAAGAAACTGGGGTATGAGACTTGCCAGCCAGATACGACTTTATGCTTATCTGAACTTTTCCTTGTGCCAGTATTTGTATATATCCTTTCTTCAGGGTAGACAACAGCACATTAAAGTAATAGACGGAATTAAAATATTCAGTATTTATGCCTTTGGTGTATTATCAATTATAAGCGTAAATTTCCTGACAAAAAATGAGCAGCAGGGATTATTTGCTTACGATGTAATAAACCTTATAAACAACATTATTTCTCTCTTCTATGCCTCAATGACCCTGATTGAAAGCCGGATCTTCTACAAGAAAAATCCGGATTCCTTTTTCCGTGGAAAAAGACGATATATTTACTGGAACCTTGCAGTCTGGATTGTTATCGTAATAATTCAAATCCTGCAGTCAAAAACAACAATTTCCAGCATTGGTATAGCCTCAATGTGCTTCCTTATGTACATGGGCCTTGAAACCCCGGGCAACTATATTGACCATGATACAGAGGCAATGAATTTAACTGCCCTCCGCCTCATCTTACAAGACTATATCAACCACAAAAAAGTCTTCTTTATTCTTAATATCGATATAGAAGATTATGGATCTATTGAAGAACAGTTTGGTGAAAGCATTGCCACAACTCTCGTTTCAAAGGTAAGCGAATTTGTTTTAAAATCCTTTACATATCCGGTTTTTCATGTGGCTCCAAATTCCATCACCCTGATTGTGCCAAATAATAAACGTCTTGAACATAATTTTTATGTCGATTTGATAATCAAGAGACTTAAGGAAAGACTGGAGCAGTCCTGGTTTGTAGGAGAAAACAGCTTCTATCTTTCTTCTCACTGCGACTTCATTGTTTACCCGGATGATTTGAATACACAAATCTCCATTCATGAATTTATAAGCCTTATTAATGACTGGCATTTTTACTCAAAAGATTTAGGCTTTATAAGACAGGCAAATCCGGAGCTGGTAAAAAATCGAAAACGACATAATAAGATTGTAAAGCTTGTTCGCGAAGCCATAGATAACGACGGAATAGAAATGTACTATCAGCCGATTTACGAGCTGCAGACTAAAAAGTTCACTAATTTTGAAGCCCTGGTCCGCCTTAAAGACAACAAAACCTACGGCTACATAAGCCCTGAAGAGTTTATTCCACTTGCAGAAAAGCACGGCCTTATTATGAGGCTTTCTGACAGAATTTTTAATCAGGTTTTTGATTTTGTTGCTACACATGATTTAAGCAGCAAAGGTATCAACCACATGGAAGTAAACCTGTCGGGGCTTCAGTCAGTAGATGCGGCACTGCCGGAACAGATGACCCAGCTGCTTAGAAAATACGACTTAAATCCAAATATCGTAAATCTGGAAATTACAGAATCAATTGCTATTACTTCAAGCTTTATGCTTAAGAAAAACATGGATGAACTTAAGAAAATAGGCTGTACCTTCTCTATGGATGATTTTGGAACCGGCTACTCTAACCTTTCACAAATGGCAAAGGTAGATTACGAATTAATAAAAATTGACAAAAGTCTTTTATGGCCCTGCTTTGACAAGAATAATCCGGTGCAGGCAAACGCAAAAATCATTCTGGATAATATGATTACAATGATTTTGAATCTAGGAAAGAAAATTGTTGTAGAAGGCGTAGAAACAAAAGAGCAGCTGGATTATCTTGAAAAGATGGGCGTAACCTATATTCAAGGGTTCTACTTTTCAAAACCTCTTCCAGCTGCTGATTATCTTAAGTTCCTTGAGGAACATAATTAATTACTCAGTGAACATCGCTTCAATCTTATCTTTGTAAAGGTCGTTGATTCGGAAGCGCATGATTTCCTGCTTTGCAGAAAGCTCAACGCCAACCTCGAATGGCTTTGTAATCAGGCTGAACTTAGCAATGCGTTCGAACATCTTAAAACCGTTCTTTGCAGAAATAAGGTTTGCAATTTCGTTTTCGTAAAGCTTCTGAATTACTTCAGATTCAAGCAGATTTTCGTATGTATCATACTGAATACCGTTGTACTGGGCATAACCCTTGATTTCTTCTTCATCAACAAGAATAAGGGCTGCAAGATAGCGCTGATCCTGACCAACAACAACAGCCTGTTTAATATAATGAGATTCTGCAAGCTTTGTTTCGATTGGAAGAGGCTCAAGGTTTTCACCACCACGAAGAACGATTGTATCCTTAATACGACCCTTAATACAAAGCTCGTTATGAATAGTCATGATTGCAAGGTCACCTGTATCAAGCCAGCCGTCTTCATTAATAACCTTTGCAGTTAAATCAGGGCGCTTGTAGTAGCCCTTCATAACTGTAGGTCCCTTAATCTGAAGAACACCTTCTTTACAGCGGCCAAGAACAAAGCCGTCCTGAGGATCTACGATGCGGGCTTCTACACCACGAATAGGAGAACCGATTGTTCTGAAGATTGGATCTGCCATAGGGCGAACGGCAACGATTGGAGCAGTTTCAGTAAGACCATAGCCTTCTACAACCTGAACTCCAATTGCCCAGAAGAATTCATCAATTACCTTAGGGAAGGCACCACCACCAGCAACACCGGCACGGAAGTTTGTTCCCAGCATAGCCTTGATTTTTCTGAAGATAATCAGATTTCCAAGACCATAAAGAGGCCACAAAAGACACCATGGAATAAGGCAGACAATCCACCAGAATACAGGATAGTAGCGGGTGTAGCAGGCATTTTTGTTGAACATGCGGCGAGACATTGCCTTAAGGATTTTTGCAACACGAACAAAGAAGTTGAACATTCCAAGTACAATTCCACCTGTTTTGCGCATTTTCTTTGTAACACCGTCGTAAACAGCCTCAAATACACGAGGAACAGCAGGAAGCAGATGTGGATTAAGTGTCTTAAAATCTGCAAGGAGGATTGATCCAACCGGCTTAGAATAACAGAGGGTTGCACCCTGAATCATAATTACATATTCAACTTCGCGTTCAAAAACATGCCATACAGGAAGAACGCTCAAAGCCTTGTCACCTGGATTGAGGAAGATACGCTCTGGAATTTCGTCGAGCTGGGCAAGGAAGTTGTGGTGAGTAAGCATTACACCCTTTGGAGTACCTGTAGTACCAGATGTAAAGATGATTGTTGCAAGGTCATCACCCTTACCCTTTTCCAGTTCTTCTTCTACCTTTCCCTTATTTTCAATACGCCATTTCTGGCCGATTTTCATAAGCTCTTCGTAGAAAAGAACTTCTACACCGGCAGCCTTTGCGGCATCAAGGTTTTCCTGCTTTACATCGCTTTCAATAGAAATAATTGTTTTAAGCTCAGGAAGCTTGTCTTTAAGATCTATAATTTTTTTAACCTGTGAATTATTTTCTACAACACAATATTTTGCTTCTGTAATAGAAAGGATTTTTTCAAGATCGTTAGGAGTAGCATCACAGCCACGAGGTACATCAACTGCACCAATATTCATAATTCCCAAATCTACATAAAGCCATTCTGCACGGTTATCAGAAATAAGACCAATAGGTTCTCCTCGCTGAATTCCAAGACTAAGGAGTGCTGCGCCAAAATCAAGACCATACTGATAAAGCTCGCGGTAAAGAACTGGTTCAAACTGACCATTCTTAACACGCTTCATCTGACCTGTAATTTCTGCAAATTCTGTTGCAGAATTGCGGACCATTTTAGGGATTGTGTAGTCATCGTCGAAAATCATAATTTTTTACTCCAGAAAAAAAATGAATGACATTTTTAGTACTTTTTGTCATTCTAAATCAGTATATAAGGATTTTGAATGTAATGCAAGAGAATTCTTTGTTAAAAAAAGATTCCCGGGCATCCTTCGACTCCGCTCAGGATCCGCCCGGGAATGACACTTTGTTATACCTTGAACAAATCGATTTCTGAACCAATCTGGCGGATATTTTCACCAACAGTTCCAGAAATTACAGAAAGGGCAGCAGCCGTAGCGTTCATACGCTCAATACCAACCTGCATTTCTTCAATGCTGTCTTTCATTGAGTCGGTTGACTGCTGAAGTCTTGCTATTTCTTTGGTGATATGTTTGTTTCCTTCTGACATTTCATCTGATGCAGCATGAACTTCAGAAGTAGAGTTATTCATAGACTGCAGAGCTTCAATAATCTGCTTTGAACCAATCTGCTGCTCTTCCATTGCACCCTTAATCTGCTCAACAATCTGGCTTGTTTCCCGGATACTCTGTTCAATTGCAGTAAAGGCAGTATTTGTGTCCGAAGAAACATCAACAACTTCCTGAATTGTCTGCTGGATTTTCTGAAGCTCAGAACCGATTGTCTTAGACTGATCTGTAGAAGTTTCAGAAAGCTTACGGATTTCGTCTGCAACGACTGCGAATCCCTTACC
>SFOB01000325.1 GCA_004554075.1 Treponema sp. | reverse complement strand
TTCATTCTCGAAATATCAACAGGTCTCGCAGTTGGAATCTTTACCTCAAACGGAAGCCCCCTATTTAGAATGATCTGCTTATAAAACATATTGATAGCATTAGATGCCGGGATTCCCAAAGTAGCCAGAATTCCCTCAGCCTGTTCTTTAACATCCGGCTCTATTCTTGCATAAAGATTTGCTGATTTGGCTGCCATATCATCACGCCCCCTTTCTTTTACCCATATCATAAGTCAATGTACGGACAAAAGCAATACATTTTTCAAATCAGTGCCCTGATCTGCTCGTAATGTGAACGTAATGTGAATTTTTAAATTCAACGCCCCCCTTTGACCCTTAACTAGAAGTTACTCTTGCACACACACTTTTTAATTTTTATCCTATAAAAGGTTATCTGTCTGTCAGAAAGGAGGCTCTTATGAGTCGAAAAATTAAAGGTAACGGAAAGCACCTTACCTTCTCTGACAGAGTTTATATTGAACAAGAACTTATGCAAGGAAGTTCGTTTAGAAACATAGCGGCCGGATTAGGAAAAGACCCTTCTACTATATCTAAAGAAATACGATTACACTGTTCTGTGGCTCCTAATGGAACATACAGATTCCCTCATTGTACCGCCTGCAGCAAGTATAAGAAGTGTAAGGATATCGTATATCTATGCACTACCTGCAAGGAAATCCTATGCTGGCGTTGTAGCGCAAACAGAGATTTAGCTAGAAACTGTAAGGAATACAATCCTTTTACTTGTCCCAAGCTTGCTAAGCCACCATATGTATGCAATGGATGTGAGAAAAAGCCAAAATGTCATGATTCCAAGAAATACTATCGTGCCAGACCTGCTCAAAAGGCCTATGAAGAAACCTTATCTTCATCAAGGTCTGGCATCAACATGACACCTGAGGAACTAAAAGAGCTTAATGAATTAATCTCTCCTCTTGTTCTAAAGGGGCAGCCAGTTCATAGTGATGAAATACCTGTTTGTAGAAGAACTCTCTACAACTACTTTGATCAAAGTGTTTTTCAGGCTAGAAACATCGATTTACCAAGAAGAGTCCGTTACAAGAAACGTAAAAAGCGTTCTGAGCCACGCAAGAAAAACATCGAGCAGGTATATCGTAACAAGCGCACTTTTGTTGATTTTCAGAAGTATACTGCAGCCTTTCCTGACCTTGATGTTGTTGAAATGGATACAGTAAAAGGAAGTCGTGATAAAGGCAAATGTCTCCTAACTCTTCTATTGAGAAGTTGCTCCTTTATGATTATCATCCTGCTTCCGGACTGTACCCAAAGAAGTGTCATCAATGCCATAAATAACTTATGCGACACCATAGGCATTCGCACCTTCAAAAAGTACTTTCCAATCATACTTACTGATAATGGATCGGAATTTAAGAATCCCTGGGATATCGAGAAAAATGAGGCTGGCACTGTTCGTACAAAGGTATTCTATTGCGATCCATATGTATCAAACCAGAAGGCTCGTATAGAGAAGAATCACGAATATATCCGCTATGTTATTCCTAAAGGCAGAAGCATGTACAGATACACTCAAGAGGACATAAATTTAATGGCAAGTCATATCAATTCGACTGCCAGAGATAGTCTTAACGGTGCTACACCATTTGATCTTGCGGAACTACTAATAGACAAAAAAATACCGCTTCTAACAGGACAGCATAAAGTCTCCCCAGACAATGTCATGTTAAAACCGGTACTCATTGAAAGATCTGTTAAAGAAAGAGAGGCTAATAATGGAAAATAATCATCCAGTTCCTTATGAAGTACTTCTCGAGAGATATATGCAATCTCAAAGGGAAATAGAATATTTAGAATACAAGATATCATCATTAAATCAAGAACTTGAAGCCTGGCAAAAAGGCTACGAAGAGTACGCAGATATCTTGATGGAACACGGCTTAATTTAATAGCCACTTAATCTAAAACATAGAGCAGACAGATAACCACTCGAAGCAAAAATCTCATCAAAAAAGCCATTAAGACGGGTGGAATTTATTTTTTCTCAAGCTGCTCCAGTCGTCTGTTTGCTATGCAAACAAACAGAATCGATATACCGATTTTAACACGCTTTTTAGGTCTCTCCAAGGTATAATTTTAGGTTTTTATTCCTCAAAAACGTCATAGAGACCATTTTTATAGGGTCAACTAGAAGTTAGTTTTTCATTTGACCTGTAACCACATATCCAGGATCTTATCAACCGAGAATTCGTCGCGGATGGCTACAGCAGACTGTGATATGCGCAAAGCAAGTTGAGAATCGGTTGCCAGGCGAATAATCCTGTCAGCCATGGCATCTGCATCACCGGGTTCTACCAGGAAGCCATTCTCACCATCGCGAATACACATTCGCGAGCCACCCATGGGGCAGTCGGTTGCAACAGTAGGTATTCCCATCGCGAGAGCCTCCATAAGTGAATTGGATATTCCTTCCCAGTCTGAAGAAGATACATATATTCCACCGGAAGCAAGCTCACCATAGAGATTGTCGCTGAAGCCACACAGATGAGCCCGTTCTCCAAGCCCCCTCTCATTAATTAGTTTCTGTAGCTCGTCCTCAAGTTCACCCTTGCCGAATATCTTAAGTTCATATTCCGGCAATATATCCGCAATACGTCCAAACACTTCTATCAGAAGCTTATGGTTCTTCTGCTCGGTCAGTCGACCGGCCGTAATGATTGATTTAGCACGTTTGTTCACATCACCCGGAGCCGGCATGGCCTCAGGAAGTGGATTGGGTATAATAACACAGTTGCGGGCGGTTTTGCCGCTGAAGCAGGATATGGCATCCCTTGTCTGAAGCACGATCCGCGCAGCGCGAGCGTAAAGCAGGTCGCGCAGCATTCTCTCGATTGGCTTAATCGGGCGGTGATTCAGGCGGTTAGGGTCGTTGCGCTCGGAGATGATGATGGGAACGCGAAGCCCCAGGGTCGCCAGAAG
>SFOB01000025.1 GCA_004554075.1 Treponema sp. | reverse complement strand
CGGTTTGTTGTTTTGCGGTAAAAACATTTTATCCGATTCAAACCTCTTTTTCTATCTTAGGCTATTTTAGCCAATCCACAACTTTTGATTATAACTCTAGCTGTATATGTATAACGATAACCATTTACATAACCATTACCAGAATATGTTGAATAACCAGCATTTGCAGCACTAATACCGAGTGCTATGGCAGAAACAATCTCTTCTGTTCGAGCTGCACGTTTTTCTTGTTCATAATAAATTGATGCTGGTATGTATTCTATTTTTTCCCAATTATTATTTTCAAATATTCCTTGATAAACTGAAATACTATTTTCTTTGAATAAATAATCATTTGATGAATAATTGGTAATTGATGTTGATAATTGAATACCATGAGAGTTTTTAGCAGCAAGCATTGAAACTAGATAATTTTCATCTGAAACAGTTTGCATGCTTTTGCCCCTATAAACTGTAACAACATTATTATCAGTTTCTATACTATATAATCCAAAATCATACGAGAATAAAAAGTTTGATACAAATAAAGACAATAGAACAAATATATTTTTTTTCATGTTTAAAACCCCAAAATTATTTTGAAAAATTTAAACATTATTAATTAATGAGATTATAACACAATTTTGCTGTAATAAAAAACATCTTTTGATAAATAAAGAACAAACTTTAATGGTATTAGAAAAAAGAAACAACTCTTACAGATATGAATATGAATCGTAATAAGTTATCAATGGGTAATAGTCATAGATTTTTCATCACCTCACCCCCTATTTCCAATTTTTTCTTTCTATGATAATATAGCCCATTATGGATTTGATTAAGAAGCTTGATGAATGTGAGAAACGCTTTAAGGTAGTAAGCGACCTTGTAATGGATCCTAACCTCGTGAAGGACCCGAAGAAGTACAAGGACACAATGCGCGAGCACGGATATTTGACTGAATTGTGCGCGCTTTATGATGAGTACAAGAAAGTTCTCCAGGGCATTACTGATGCAAAAGAAATGATTACTAACGAAGACGATGCCGAAATGAAAGAGATGGCCCGCGAAGAACTTAAGGAACTGGAAGAAAAACAGCCTAAGCTCGAGGAAGAAATTAAACTTAAACTTGTTCCGCCTGATCCTCTTGATGAAAAGAACATTATTCTTGAAATCCGTTCGGCTGCCGGCGGTGATGAAGCTTCCCTCTTTGTACGCGACCTTTGGGAAATGTACACTCACCTTGCAGAACGCAAGGGCTGGAAAACTGAAACAATGGAAGCTCAGGAAACTGAAGTTGGCGGTTTCAACAAGATTGTAACTTCTATCTCTGGAAAATTTGTATATGGAACTTTGCGCTGGGAATCTGGTGTTCACCGCGTTCAGCGTGTTCCTGCAACAGAAAGCCAGGGACGTCTGCAGACTTCTACTGCAACTGTTGCCGTTTTGCCTGAAGCAGAAGAAACTGAAATTGAAATTAAGCCGGGTGATGTTCGCGTTGACGTTATGCGTGCCGGTGGACCTGGTGGACAGTGTGTAAACACAACTGACTCTGCCGTTCGTCTTACTCATATTCCGACCGGTCTTGTTGTTATTCAGCAGGATGAAAAGTCTCAGATTAAGAATAAGGAAAAGGCCTTCCGCGTACTCCGTGCCCGCCTCTTTGACCTCGAAGAAAGCAAGAAGCAGGAAGAGCGTGCAGCAGCTCGAAGCAGTATGGTTGGCTCTGGCGCCCGCTCCGAAAAAATCCGTACTTACAACTTCCCTCAGGACCGCGTAACAGACCACCGCATCAACTATTCGGCTCACAACCTGCCTTCTTTCATGATGGGCGAAATGGACGATATGCTCGATGCTCTTAACGTTTACGCTAAGGAAGAGCAGCTTAAGTCGGATATTACTGAACTTTAATGACAATCAGAGAATATAAAAAACATATAATTGATTCATTAAAAACTTCCGCGTCACCACAGCTTGATGCGGAAGTTCTTTTATGTCATTTTCTTAATCTTAATAAGACACAGCTTTTGATGAAGCAAAATGAGGAATTGCCTGACGGTACAAAACCACAATTGAATGACGCCGTAGCCCGCCGCGCCTCAGGTCTGCCTATAGCTTACATAACCGGCCACAAGGAATTCTACGGCTACGACTTTATTGTGTCTCCTGCTGTTCTCATTCCAAAGCCAGATACAGAAATCTTAGTTGAACTTGCCGTAGACGTAATTCTTTCTATGATGGATGCCCGCGGAGAAAATCTTTTGACTGTTTGTGACATGTGTACAGGAAGCGGCTGTATTGCAATTGCGGTTGCAAAGACCCTGCTGGAAGACGAAAGAGTTCCCCCGGAACAACTTCCAAAATTTACACTTGCAGACATCTCCGAGCCAGCACTCGACATTGCACAGCGTAACGCTGAGGCCCTGCTTGGCCAGTACGGAGGTCTTGTAAAATCCCGCTTCAACTTCGTGCGAACAAACCTCTTCGATGCAATTTCCGAGGCAATTAAATACGACGTAATTCTTTCAAACCCGCCTTATATTCCTCATACAATGGTAGACGAACTTTTGAAGGATGGACGCAGCGAACCGCGACTTGCTCTTGATGGAGACATTACTCTGACAGGTGACCGGGCTCTTGCGACCGACGGAAGCGGCAAGGCAGCAGATGACGGTTTGGAAATCATAAGAAATCTTATTCCTCAGGCCCAGGCACATTTAGCACCGCGAGGCACTGTCCTTATGGAGACAGGGGAATACAATGCGGAGGCGACAGCCGCACTTGCAGAGGATGCGGGATTTAATACGGAGATACATAAAGATTTGGAAGGACAATTGAGAGTTGTAGAAATGTTTTAAATTTCTTCGGCCTTTGTAAAGAAGAGACTTATACCTTCGTTCGGAAAGCGATTTTTTACAGCTTCAACAACAGCCTTAACCTTCAACGCATCTTTCTTTTCTACATAAGTAAAAAGTGCAAAGTTCATTTCCGGCCATACAGTGTCGCCGAGTTTTTTTGTACGGCCACCGCGGCCATGGATTTCCGGAATCACAGTATACTGAATCGAAGGAATTTCCTGTTCAAGGAGTTCTGTAATATCTTCCTGAACCGACTGGTTAGAAACTATTTCTGCACGATATAAATCTGCCATTATTCAACCTCCCCTTCTGCTTCAAACTCAACCTTGATTTTTGACTTTGCAACTCTACCTCTTTTTCTCATTACCAGACTGTAGAGCACAGGTATAACCAGCAGAGTAATAAAGGTTGAAGAAATCAAACCACCAACTACCGCAATGGCAATCGGGCGAACCATACTTGACTGACCTTCTGTTGTAAAACACATAGGAAGCATACCCAGAATTGTTGTAAGGGTTGTCATCAATACAGGGCGGAAGCGGCTCTTCCCAGATTCAAGGCAGGCCTTTTTAAGCTCATAGCCACGACCAACAAGAATGTTTGTATAGTCAACGAGAATGATACCGTTGTTTACAACGATACCAATCAGCATGATAACACCAACTGCTGTCATGAAAGAAAGTGCTTCGCCGATTATCTTATGAATCAAAATTACACCAATTATAATAAATGGCATTGTTGCAAGGTTGATGAGCGGAGCCTTAAAGCTTTCGTAAGTTGCAGCCATAACTCCGAATACAAGAAGAATTGCCATAATTGCAATCTTTGCATAGAAGCCGTACTGACTCATTGTATCCTTCCATGCACCCTTGTAATTAAGAACTACTGAATCCGGAATAATTACATTTTCCTGAATTGCAGCTTTAATCTCATCTTCAATTACGTTATCGTTTTCCTGTGTAAGGTTACTTGCGCGGATATGAATAATTCGCTTCTGGCTTTCGCGTCGGATAGAAACCGGACCAAGGCCTTTTTTGATGGAAGCAAAGTTTGCAACGCTTACCATACCGCCGTTACCGCGCACATAAATTGACTCAAGGTCGTTGATTGTCTTACGGTCTTCCGGACGATAGGCAACAACTACACTGTAGTCTTTACCATTACTTTTGTAAGTGCAGGCAGTAGAACCGTTAATTGCATAGTTGATTTCGCGGGCAACCGTTGCAATATCTACACCCATATTATAAGCACGCTCACGGTCAATCACAATTTCAACCTGTGGAAGACCTTTATCCATACTTACGGAAGGTTCACTGATTTTTTTATTCTGGGCAATTACATCCCGGATTTCTTCTGCAGTATCAAGAGCTGCATCAAGGTCATCAGAAAGAAGAACAATATCAACACTGCTTCCCATCCACTGGCCGCGGAAGCCTTCGCTGAAGGAAAGACGGGCACTCGGGAATTCTGAGAAATGTTTACGGAGCTTGTTCTGCATAACCTCGGCAGAGTCTATCTGCTTTGCAGTTTCAGGCAGGGCAATTGTGATAGAACCACGGTTTGTATTTCTACCACCAATAGAAGTTGTAACAGTTTTATAGCCCTTACACTCTTCTTTTACATAAGCTTCCAGAGCCATTACAACTTCCTTTGTTTCTTCAAAAGGAGTTGCAGTTGCCATATTGATATTCAGCTGAACCTGATCATCACGGCCGGCTGGAATCTGATTAATCTGCATTGTTGGAATAAAGGCAAAGGAAATTATAAGAACACATACTGCAGCAATAATTGTTATCAGGCGGTTATCCAGAGCCTTCTGCAAAAGTTTTGTGTATAAACGAGTAAAGTACTGAATAACGCCTTCAAAAAATCCGTAGGTCTTTTTCAAAACAGGATTTCTTACAGGCTTTTCTTTACGGTTAGAAAGAGGCAGGAACTTTCCAGCCAGAACCGGTACCAGGAAGATGGCAACGAGCAGAGAAGAAACAAGGGCAATTACAATAGTAAAGATTGCAGCCTTGAACATCTGGCCCATAAAGCCCAGATCCTTGATAAAGAAAATGAATGGAAGGAATACACAGATTGTTGTGAGGTTTCCGGAAATTACAGACATCAGCATTTCCTGAGAACCAAGAATTGCAGAGGTACGAGGCTTTGCTCCTCGCTGGCGGTAAGCGTAGATATTATCAATCATTACGATTGAGGCATCTACAATCATACCAACACCCAGAATCAAACCTGTAAGAGTCATCATGTTCAAAGTAAGTCCGAACATACTCATTGCAAAAAGTGTAATGATGATGGAAAGCGGAATAGAAATTGAAATGATGATTGTAGACTTAAAGTTCTGCAGGAAGATAAAGAGGATAATTACCGCAAGAATCAAGCCCTGCCAGGCAGAGGTAATCAAAGTATTGATTGTCTCACGGATAGCATCTGTTGAGTCCTGAATAATCTGAAGGGTTACATCCGGCGGAAGATTGTTTTCAGCCTGTTCAATTTTCTTGTAAACATTATTTGCAACCGTAACAGAGTTTGCATCCGACTGCTTTGAAACACTTATATAAACCCCCTTTTCACCATTGATAAAAGATTCCTGGGTGGTGTCACCATAGCCGATTGTAGCTTCACCAATATCGCGAAGACGGATACTGTAGCCGTTGATTGTCGCAATTACAGTATCGTTAATTTCATCAAGGCTTGTATATTCACCTGTGGTGCGGACAATATAGTTTTTGTGTCCTTCCTGAACCTTACCACCGCCAAGCTCAAGGTTCTGTTTTGAAAGAGCACTTGTAACTGTTGGCACTGTAAAGCCGTATGCAGCCATGCGGTTCTGGTCCAGTTTTACGTTTACCTGAGCGGCACGTCCCCCGTAAACTTCAGCCTCACCTACACCATCGGCCTGCTCAAGAATGCTTACAACATTACTTTCTGCAATTGATTTAAGGTCATCTACAGAGCGGTTACCGCGGATAAGGATTCGCATGATTTCGCCGTTATCTCCGGAGAAGCGGAAGATTGTTGGAGTGCCGGCATTGTCCGGCAGAGCCCGCTTTACACGGTCCAGTTTATCGCGGACATCATTCATGGCCGCTGTAAGGTCTGTTCCATATTCAAATTCAAGGGAAACGTTTGAAGAACCTTCGTTCGAAGTAGAAGTAAGATTCTTAAGTCCGTTTACACTCATAACCGCACTTTCAATCAGCCTGGTTATAGATTTTTCTACAGATTCCGGGTCTGCATTCGGATAAGAAGTATTAATAGAAAGAGATGGATTTTCCATTTCCGGCAGAAGAGCGGTTGCAACATTGCTCAAAGTAAAGAGGCCTACCATGCCGAAAAGTGCAAATACAATAAGAATGAGAACAGGATGTTCAAGGGTTTTTCGACTTAAACTCATTATTTTTTACCCTCTGGCTTTGGGCCTTTTTCGCCACCTTTGTCTGCAGGTGGAGCGGCTTCTACAAACTCAACGTTTCCGCTGATATCTCTTACCTTAGCACCTTCATACAAAGAAAGCATACCTTCGAGTACTACAACCTCACCGGCAGCAAGGCCATCAACAACCTGATTGTAGCCGTCTATACTCTTACCACGGGTAACCTTACGCTTTGTAACAGTAGAGTTGTCTTTTACAATGTAGAGATAATATTCATCGCTGTTTTCTACAAAGGCATCCTGCTGAATAACAGGATAGCCGCCAAAATCAAGAGTAAAGAGTTTAACGCGGGCAAACATACCGGCATTAACCTTGTCGTAGTGTTTATCAAAATTCAAAATGATTTCTTTTGTGCGGGTAGAAGGATCAACTACAGGAGAAATGCGCACAACCGAAGCCATAAACTTTTCTTCGCCGTAAGCCTGCAGGGTAATTTCTGCTTTCTGGCCGATTGCGATGTCTGCTACATAACGCTCAGGAACCTTGGCTGTAATCTGAAGGTTGTTGATATCACCAATTTTTGTGATTACAGAAGACATACTCACCTTCTGACCGATTTTTACAGGAGAGGTAATGATACTTCCGTCGATTGGAGCGGTAACCGGGCTCTTTGCATAATAGCTTCCCGGTTCTGAAGGGTCGATATAGGCAATTACATCACCGGCCTTTACAGAAGAGCCGAGAGAGACCAGCATATCTACAACCTTACCACCGATTGAAGGGAAAACTTCTATAGATTTCTGAGTTTCAATTTCGCCGTTTGTTAATACAAAGTCAGTAATAGTCTGATTCTTAGCCACAACAGTACGAACTGCAGTTGCTGTCTGAGGACCACGACCTCCGCCCCAGCCCATAGCAGGTCCGCCGCTGTTTTTACTTTTACCAAACTTCAAGATTGCAAAAACAATAACTGCAGTAACCGCAAGTATTGCAAGAACAATTATCAGGGTAGAAGCCGTCTTTTTACTTCCCTGATTTTCTTTTTCTGCTTCCTTTACATAATCATTTTCGTTTTCTTTACTCATTTTATCATTCTGCTCCTAATTTACAAAAGAAATTATTCTATTCCTGATTTCTCCCCAGAGTTCCAAAAGGAAGACCAAGTGTGTTTTCAAGATCAAGCACAGCACTAATCAGATTATAAAGACCATATTCTCTGTCTGTTTTTGCCTTTAAAAGAGAATCTGATGAGCTCTGCAATGTAAGAAGGTCGCTTGAACCATGATTATAAGAAGTAAGAGTCATATCATAAGTTCTCTGAGCCAGATCCACATTGCGTTCCAGAAGTTCCAGCTGATTTTGTTTCTGCTGAATATTTTTAATACTGTTCTGAAGATTTAAAGATGCTGAAGTTTTTTCATTTTCCAGCTGAAGTTCAAGTTCTTTAATGCCTGCTTTAAGCTCAGCAATATTCGAAGCCCGTGTTGACCATGGAATAAGCCCATCCAGAGGAAGACTGACTGAAAGACTGATTGAATTTCCTGTAGTGTTAAGTTCATTAAAGTTCTTTGTCTGACTGCTTCCCGACTTTCCATAAGAATAGCTTGCTCCAATGCTTGGACCATAGGCTGTAAATCTTTGAGCAAGCAGAGTGTTTTTCTGAAGTTCAAGACTTGCCCTACTCTTTTTGATGGAAGGCAGTTCTTCTACAGTCTGCGAAACAGAAATCTCGCCCTTTGGAACTGCAGCAGAAAGAGAACCTTCCAGCTGGATTTCTTCATCCTGCGGGATTCCAAGAGCCTGCTTAAATGAAGCAAAATTATTTTGATATACTATTTCATCAGATTCAATAGTCGGGCGCTGGCTTTCGTAATTGTACTGAGACTGCAAAAGAGCCAGTTCAGAAAGCTGACCACGATTATATTTATCGCGATTGTTTTCATATCTGATTCTGGCAGTCTCCATATTTCTGCGGGAAAGATTTATTTTTTCCTGGGTATAAAGCAGATTATAAAAAAGCTTACGAACACTTACTTCAACTTCCCGAACTGCATCTTCATAAGAGGTTTTACCATTTTCGTATCTAAGCCTTGCCTCTTTTATTGAGGTATAAAGGGCTGGTGTTAATGTAAGTCCAAGTCTAACCTCTGCATTATATGTAAAATCAGGTAAACTTGCCGTCTGTTTTTGCAGAGGAATCTGCATTCCGCCGCTCAAACTTGCAGAAGGTCCTACGCTGCCCCATGAAAAAGTGTTTTTTCTTTTAAGGGTATTCAGTTTACTTTTCTGGATTTTTATTGAAATATTGTTATCTGTAGCAAGAAGAACTGCATCATCTACTGTAATTTTTCTGATTTTTGCTTCGTTCTGCTGGGCAGAAAGCTGAAAAGCAAAAAATATTGCTGTAAGAGTTACTAAAATACGTTTCATATAATTTCCTGTTTTAATTATACTAAAATAACAAGTATTTTTATAGAAAATTACTGTAAATTTTTAGAATTATCTGTTATTTTTTATATAGGGTGAAAGTATGAGCAGCGATAAAATATTTGAATCTGACATGAAAAATCCGGCTGCCCTTCTGGAAGAATTCTTTTCTAAACACGAATACCTTTCTCCGGAAGAAAAAGAGGCAGTTTCAAAGGCATGGTCTCTCCTTGTTTCAAAAGCAGGCGACAGAGTGCGCGAATGCGGAAAGCCTTACTATCTCCACCCCCTCAGAGTTGCAAATATTCTTGCAGAAAGCAAGCTGGACAGCCCTACCCTTGTAGCAGCAATTCTTCATTCAATTAAAGATTTTGATGTAAGTGATGAAGAGATTGCTAAAGAGTTCGGCGAAAACATCAGTAAAATCGTTCTTACAGTAAATAAGATTCTCAACCTGCCAATAAACACAAAGACAATGCATCAGTCAGACGCCATCCGTAACATGCTTTTTGCAATGTGCGATGACGCCCGCATTATTCTGATTACTCTTGCAGACCGCCTCGACCGAATCCGCAATATCAAGAACTTTACTGCGGCAGACCAGCATATGATTGCTCAGGCGGTAATTGAAATCTGGGCTCCTCTTGCAGACCGTCTTGGAATGCAGGCAGAAAAAAATGAGTTTGAAGATTTGAGCCTTAAATATACTAACCCTTCTGTTTTCCAGCAGATAAAGGCTATTGTTTCTCAGAAAAAGGATGAACGCGCAAGCTACCTTGAAAAAGCCGTAAACAGTATTTATAAATCTGCAGATAAGATGGGCATGAAGATTGAGATTCAAAGCCGCGCGAAACACTTTTATTCAATCTATCAAAAAATGAGAAAGCGCAATAAGGAAGCAGGTGAACTCTTTGACCTGCTGGCCCTGCGTATTCTCTGTAATACTCCCGCTGAATGTTACACCCTCGTAGGAATTGTACACGGATTGTGGAAGCCGCTGGACGGTCGTTTTAAGGACTATATCGCTATGCCTAAGGCAAACGGTTATCAGTCTCTGCATACCACTGTTATGTGCGAAGGAAAACCTCTTGAGATTCAGATCCGTACCCACGACATGCACAATATGGCAGAACACGGAATTGCTTCTCACTGGCTCTACAAAAAAGGCTCATCACGGGAACTGGTAGAAGAAGACCGCCTTGCCATTTACAACAAACTCCAGCAGTTTAAAGACAGCCTCACAGAAGGCAACAATTTTGAAACTCTCAAGAATGAACTCCTTGGAGATGAGATTTATGTTTTCACTCCAAAGGGCGATGTAAAGAAGCTTCCTATGGGTGCAACCGCAATTGACTTTGCCTACTCTGTTCATTCGGCTGTTGGTGAAAAAATTATTGCGGCAAAGGCAGACGGAAAAATCATTCCGCTTTCACGCCCTCTTCAGAATACTCAGATTATCGAAGTAATCACAAATCCTCAGGCTCATCCTACAGAAGCCCAGCTCAAACTTGTTAAGACAACTAAGGCACACCAGAAGATTCACAGCTGGCTTATGGCAAACGACCCTACCTTCAGCGAGCGTCTTGCCCTCAAGGCAGAAGAACAGGCAAATGCAGCTGGAATTGAAGGAACAGTAGGCCTTGCCGGAGGCGGAGCTACACACTTTAACCGCGTAAAAAAGACTCGTCCTAAAAAAGGAAAACAGGAAGCAGGAACCGAACAGAAGCCTCACAAGAAATACGGTGTACTTGTACAGGGAGACCGCCGTGTTCTTTACAACCTTGCCCAGTGCTGTAAGCCAGAGTATCCAGATTTGATTGCTGGATATGTTACAAGAACTAAGGGAGTCTCAATTCACCGCGCCGACTGTCTCATCTACCAGCGCATTCCTCATAAAGAAGAACGCAGCGTAGAAGTTGCATGGGACTCAAAAGAAAATCAATAGACTTATCTCAGGACTCAGGGCTCAGGGCTCAAGGCTCAGGTCTTAAGCCCTAGTCCATAAAGGTGCCGTTGGCTTTGCCTGCATTCTCATCAATACGCAGAACAACCCAGGCTTTATTATAACGGAGTGACGGGCAGACATATTCATTAAAGCCTATAAAATTGTTTCTGCTGTAATGATTGTGTCCTGCCAGATAAGCTTTTACATTATTTTTTGCAAACAAATCTATCAAAAGATTTCTTTCTGTTGTTTCATCAAGACCTATACCAAGCACACGGAATTCTGTAAGCGGATAATGGGTAAAAATAACCTTTGGCTTTGGATCCTTAGAAATTTCTTCCTTAAGAAGATTAAATTGATTCGGACAGATTCTTCCTGAAGCAGTATCCAGTGCATACCAGGAAAAACCAGAAGTCTGGAATTTATAAAATGAAGTATGAGGATAGCACTTGTCTTTCCAGTTATCCCAATGGCCCTGATACAAATCATGATTTCCGCAGGTATTAAAAATCATTTTTAATCCATACTGATTTTCAAGTTTTTCACAGAAAGCAAGATACTCATCATATTCTTCTGGCTTTCCAAAATTTGCCGCATCTCCAAGACTGAGCACAAACTTTGGAGCTTCATCAGTTCCTTTTACAGTATCAAGCCAGTAACACAAAGCATCAAAGGGAGCTGTCTCTTTATTTGCTCCAAAATGCATATCTGTAAGAACAAGAACATTATAGCGGTCGTTAAGACTTGAAATATTTGCATCCTTAAAGTCTGAATCACTTGAATCTGTGATCTGCAATAATGTCTTAGTTCTAAAATCAACATCATTTCCATCATAGAATGGATTCCAGCTTCCATAGCAGGAAATCATCAAAAGTGAAAAACTTAATATCAGAAATACACGTAACTTTTTCATCAGAAATAAACCTTCGTACCAATATCCAGAATACATTCATTCAGACTGACTGCACTTACAACCATATCTATAAACTTAAATGTAAGGGCAATATCAAAATCAAATTCTTTACGAGGCCTGTAAGTAACCCCACCCTTAAAGAAAGCTGTTCCAAAAAGAGGATAATCAAAATAATCAACTGTAGAAAAACCAGCAAAGAGAGTAAGCTTTTCTGTAAAATTCCATCTGGCCTTATAATCAAGAAATAAACATGGATTTACAATAGCAGGCTTTTTATCTTTAATTGAATCGATGGTTGCAATTTTCAGCTGCAAACCAAAAGCAAGGTCCAGATTAAAAAAATCTGTGCTGCACCATCTGAATCTGGTTGAAAAAAGAAAATCATTTTCAGAAAAGGTTTCATAATATCTGTAAAAATGATGGGTAACTCCAACTCCAAGCCTGAAGCGGTTAAACAAAAGAGGCATATAGCTTATCTTATTTGTAAAATCAAATCTGGAATCCTGAAAGGCATAGCCGGTATCAAAACACAGTTCCTTCATATCAACACACACATTCTGGCTGAATCGTACCGGGGCAGACCTCATATCCTGCTTAATAGCTCCGGCAATTACGGCAGATATTGTGACTTCAGGTTTTTCAGGCGTAAAGAAAATTACTGTCTGACAAAAGCTGTAAAATGCTGCAAAAAAAATCAGGAATAAACTAAGAAAAACTCTCTTCATTTTTATATTATCTTCCAGTATCGCGAATTTTGCCTTCTACATAATCCGGGTCAAGAGTGCGTAAAAGGGTTGCCTGTGGCAGTTTGTGATTTACATAAATTACTGTAGGATGTCCATCGCAGGTCCAGTTGAGCTTTAAGCCGGTTTCGCTGCTTATGATTTCCCATTCTTCAGAACCAAGGGTAAGGCTGCAGAATTCCGGAGAAACAAACTCAATGGAGTCGCCGGCCTTTATCATGTTCATGGCAGTAATTGGATACATATGCCATCCATCTTTCTTTTCAAAGCTGATGATACGGCGATCCGGATGAACTTCATAATCTTTAAGGCGGGCTTCGCGGGCCTGAGGGTGCATTTCTTCCAGTTCTTTTTGAGCAGCCTGATAGCGTTTGCTGCCTTCTGCAAGCAGTGCGTCAAACTCTGCAGGGCTAAGCTCTTCGCCAATTTCTGCAGCAAGCTGATATTTACTGTCACTGGCACCGGTAGTAGTTTTGTCAGCATCGGCTTTATTATAGTAAAAACCGGTTGTAGATTCGCGGTGAGCAACATTCTCAAGTTCTGCAATATAAGGAGCTGCTTCCAGGTCTGTGATTTTTCCTTCCAGGGCATCCAGGGCTTTGCGGTGAGCACGGGTTACCATTGCAACGTAGTAAACGCTCTTCATGCGGCCTTCGATTTTGAGAGAATCTATTCCAGCATCACGAAGGTCTGCAAGGTGATCAATCATGCGGATATCTTTTGAAGAAAGAACTGCAGTAAAATCTTCGCCTTCAAAAATCGGGAACTTTTCGCCAGGCCTCTGTTCTTCTTCAATAGTAAGAAGTCCGCTCTGGGCCATCATTTTTGCCTCATCGGCAGTTATAATATGAGGTGCAGAAGAGTCATTTGCAGACTTCATGTCTTCTGCCAGCTTAAAATTCCAGCGGCAGGTATGAGAGCAGAAACCGCTCTGAGCTGAACGACCTGTAAGATATGCAGACATAAGACAGCGGCCTGCATAAGCAATACACATTGCGCCGTGAACAAATGTTTCCAGCTCCATATCTGGCACAGCATCCTTTATGCGGCGAATCTGATTTATTGAGATTTCGCGGCCAAGAACTATACGGCTGAAGCCCATGTTCTTATACATCTTAACGGCTTCGCTGTTTACGCAGCTTGCCTGTGTACTCAAGTGCAGTTGGGCATTCGGAAACTCTTTTTGAAGAAGTGGAACTATACCAATGTCCTGAACAATAAAAGCGTCTATAGGATACTGCTTAAAATAATCGAGGTTTGCTTTGAGGGCATCAATTTCTTCATCATGAAATGAAATATTGAGTGCGCAGTGAAGGCGGCGGCCAGGAAACTGTTCTTTAAGAGCCTGAACCTTTTTATATTCATCCTCATAAAAATTGTCTGCTTTTACACGAAGTGAAAATTTCTTTAAACCGATGTAGGCGGCATCTGCTCCGTAAGCATAGGCATAATATAATTTTTCAACATTGCCGGCTGGCGATAAAAGTTCCATCAGACACCTCCGCTCTAGGCTTCAGAACGCAAGCTGTGTTCAAGTCTTGGTTTATTTTCTATCTGTACTGCAGAAGCAGCTTCTGTACCTTCTGTTACAACCTTGCCAACCTTATCCAGAGCAAGGTGTGACTCGTGAAGATATTCATCTGCCATCTGGAACATAAACATCATATCCGGCCAGATATCCAGTACACATTCGTTTCCGGATGTTCTCAGATTATCACAAAACTCTTTTGCATCATCCAGAAGAATTTCTTTTCCACCCATCTGTATAAATACAGGAGGGAAATTCTGAAGGGCATCATCTCCTGCAAGCAGAGGAGAAACCATAGGACTTTTTGTATTTGATTCGTAAGTATAAATTGAAGAGCTCTTGCGCAAAACATCGCCGCTCATTACTTCATCGCTGATTTTCTTTGTCTGAATCAGTTTTGAACATTCAGACACATCAAGCCATGGAGAAAATAAAATCACCTGTTTAATGCAGGTACGATAGCGCTCTCGTAAATTAAAAATAAGTGAGCAGGCAATTGGAGCGGCAGAACTGTCGGCTGCAACAATGATTTCAGGAAGCAGAGGCTTTGCCCCCTTTTCTGCATTTAAAGAGCAGGCAATCTGTTCTTCTGTAAAAAGTGATTTGAATACGTTCTGAATGTCTTCGTTTGCAGCAGGGAATGGAAAAGCAGGAGCAAGGCGATACTCCGGCACAACTACACGGCAGTAACATTTTGTTGCAAGGGAAGCACAGAAGCTTGCATAAGCCACGCGTGAACCGCCGACAAAAGAGCCTCCGTGAATGTAAAGCATTACTCGGTTTGATGAATAGATTTCTGGTGCCAGAACATCGCATTCTACGTTACCGTATTTATATTCAGTGCGTTCAACTCCGTTTGGAAGGAATACAGTTTTAAAGCCTTCGTCGAGTTTTGCGCGAAAAGTGTCTACATTTGATTTTGATCCAAAGGTAAGCAGCTTAAGCTTTTTAATTGCGCCTTTGCGGTCGTTTTTGGTTTCCATAGCTGATTATTATAGCAAAAAGTCTCGTCTTCTGCTACAATGTCGCAAAATAAGAAAACTCAGGAGGATATTCTATGCCAATTAAAATTCAGTCCGATTTACCAGCATGTTCAATACTTGAAAAAGAGAATATCTTCGTCATGACCGAAAAGCGCGCGCTTGAACAGGACATTCGTCCGCTTAAGATTGCCATCGTTAATCTTATGCCTAACAAAGAAGTTACAGAAACTCAACTGCTCCGTCTTTTGGGAAACACTCCACTTCAGATTGAAATTTCCCTCGTTAATATGGAAAATCATTCCAGCAAAAATACAGATCAGTCTTATCTGGATCGCTTTTACATTCCATCAAGCGAGCTTTTCAACCGCAAGTTCGACGGCATGCTGATTACTGGTGCTCCGCTCGAGCAGATTGAATTTACTGATGTTGATTACTGGGATGAACTTTGCAAAATCATGGATTACGCACGTCAGAACGTCTACTCTACCCTTTATTTGTGCTGGGGTTGCTTTGCGGGTCTTTATCATCATTATGGAATTCCAAAGCACGGACTAGAACGCAAAATGTCGGGCATTTTTATGAATGAACGCAGCGTGGAAAATGATCCTCTGCTTAGAGGCTTTGACGACACCTTCCCTATTCCTCAGAGCCGTCATACAACTCTCGTAAAAGAAGATATCTTAAAACATCCGGAACTTATTATTCTTGCAGAAAGTGCAGAAGCTGGTGTTACAATTTTGAAATCAAAAGACAACCGCGAAATCTTTATGACCGGTCATCTTGAATACGACACAATGACTCTGGCTCAGGAATATTACCGCGACACAGACAAGGGAATGAAGGTTCCTCTTCCAAAGAACTACTTCCCTACAAATAACGTAAACCGTATGCCAACAAGTTACTGGCGGGCAACTGCTCACCTCTTCTATTCAAACTGGCTCAACTACTACGTTTACCAGGCTACACCGTTTAATTTGTCGTCTATAAAATAAAAGCGTTCTATAAAAATGGCTCTCGGCAGTAAAAAGGCCCCAAAAACGAGAATGATGTTTTTGGGGCCTTTTTCTGCCTACGCCATTTTTTACACACTTCGTGTTATAGCCAATAAACTAAACGGTCTATTCGGCGTCTGTCAGTGCTTCAGTTGTGTTTACTGTTACTGTTGTGTTGTAGCAGTTGAACATCTGATCTACACCAGCCGGGCGGGTCTTGGCAGAAATCAGGCTTACTACAGGCACGATAATCAGAGATGCAAGCATGCTGAATACACCTGAGTAAAGTGAGTTCTTGAATACGAGACCAAGGAATGGTCCTGAAACGTGGCAAAGACCAAGAGAAATACTGAGCTGGATGAGCATCATTACTACACCAAAGCAGAATGAAACAGCAACAGAAGCCTTGCTTGTTTTCTTCCAGTAGAGACCGTAAAGAAAAGGAGCAAGGAAGGCACCTGAGAGAGCACCCCATGAAACACCCATAAGCTGAGCGATGAAGGTTACCTTTGACTTAGCCTGAACAATAGCAATTACAGCAGAAATGATGATGAATACTGCAACGAATATGCGGAGTACAAAAAGGTTATGCTTATCAGTTGTTTCCTTTTTCTTGAATGAGTTGATGAAGTCCAGTGTAAGAGTTGAGCTTGATGTCAAAACAAGAGAAGAAAGAGTAGACATAGAAGCAGACAAAACAAGAATCAAAACTACAGCAATAAGAAGGTCACCCAAGCCCGAAAGCATTGTAGGAACTACAGCATCAAAACCTTCTTTAGCAACCTGATCAGGAGTAAGGAAGAGACGTCCGAATCCACCAAGGAAGTAACAACCACCTGCAATGATAATAGCAAAGAAAGTAGAAATCATTGTACCGATTTTTACAGAGCGTTCATTTTTGATTGCGTAGAACTTACCAACCATCTGAGGAAGTCCCCAGGTACCAAGAGATGTCAGAAGAACTACAATCAGCAGGTAGAATGGCTGCGGTCCCAGGAATGAAGAGTAAGCACCCTTCATAACAGGAGATTCAATTTCAGACATCAAAGCCATAGACTGCATAAAGCCGCCGTTCTTAGAAAGAACTGCAAGGATTACTGCAACAATACCAATGAGCATGATAATTCCCTGAATAAAGTCATTTACTGCAGTAGCCATATAACCACCAACGATTACATAGATAGCAGTAAGAATTGCCATAACGATTACACAAACTGAATAGTCAACATTAAAAGCCATGCGGAAAAGACGCGACAGTCCGTTGAAAAGCGATGCTGTATAAGGAATCAGGAAGAGGAAGGTGATTGCAGAAGCAGCAACCTTGAGTCCCTTTGATTCATAGCGCTGACCAAAGAAATCAGGCATTGTCTTTGAATTCAAATGCTGGGTCATAACGCGGGTGCGGCGACCGAGGATTGCCCATGGCATAAGAGAACCGATGAAGGCATTTCCCAAACCAATCCAGGTTGAAGCAACGCCAAAGTTCCAGCCGAACTGTCCGGCATAACCAACGAAGATTACGGCAGAAAAGTAAGATGTACCGTAAGCAAAAGCTGTGAGCCAGGGACCTACGGTTCTGCCTCCCAAAACATAACCGTTTACATTGTTAGAAACTGCACGGCACTTAATACCGACAAAAACGAAAACGGCGAAGAAAACGATGAGTAAAGATAGTTTTATAATCATGATACTATGTATAATAACAAAAAAAATATTGGTAGTAAACCCTGCAATAATAATTTATAATTATATAGTATAAAATGCACGGGAGTATGTTATAATAAGACCACTATGAAACGAAAACATCTTTTCTGGATTATTCCATCTGCCGTAATTGGCGCAGTAATTTTATTTGTTGTTCTTCTTTTTCTCTTTTTAACTGTTGTTGAATACAGACCTAAAGCTGTAGAAGATGTAGCCTTTACCAGCAAAAATGAAATGCTTATTCCGGGCAAAAACTACTCTATTATGAGCTGGAATATCGGCTATTCTGGTCTTGGTAAAAACGAAGACTTTTTTATGGATGGAGGAAAAACCAGTCGTCCAAAATCAAAAGCAAACGTGGAAGAATATTACAAAGGTATAAAAAATACTATTGGAACTCATTCTTCAGATATTCTTTTTATTCAGGAAATTGATAAAAAATCTAAGCGCTCATTTAAAATCAATGAGTACGAAGGAATAAATAAATTCACAGGAAAGGGCGGAGCTTTTGCCTATAACTACAAATGTATTTTTGTTCCAATTCCTTTCCCTCCAATGGGCCGCATTGGCAGCGGTGTTTCAATTCATACAAATTTTGAAACTCTTTCTGCCCAGCGCCGTGCCCTGCCGGTTCCTTTTACCTGGCCAACCAGAGTTGCAAACCTCAAGCGCTGTATGCTTGTTACCCGCATTCCTGTTTATGAAAACGGCGGTGCTTCTGGCCGCGAACTGATACTTGTAAATTTCCACCTGGAAGCTTACGACAGCGGAGAAGGAAAAATTGCCCAGACAAAAATGCTTAAAGATTTTATTGAATCAGAATATGCAAAGGGAAATTATGTAATTGCCGGCGGTGACTTTAATCAGAAGTTCCCTGGTTCTGAAGCTTTCCCTGTTATCAGTCCGGATGGCTGGATTCCGGGTCAGCTTGATGCAGATATGCTGGCTCCTGGCTGGGCTTTTGTTTATGATGATTCAAAACCTACCTGTCGTTCTCTTGAAGCACCTTACAACGATGCAAAGGCTGCGGCTCACGACTGGCAGTATTATGTAATTGACGGCTTCATTATTTCACCAAACATTGAAAAACTTTCTATTAATGTTATTGATGAAGACTTCCAGAACTCAGACCATAATCCGGTTTATATGAACTTCCAGCTAAAGTAGTGACTGCAAAACTATGGAAGAAAAAATCCGAGCTGGAAGAAACAGAACGATTACATTAACTGATGAAGAAAGGACAAAACTGAGGGAGCGTATTGTTACGTTGAGCGGGCAGCCCCTGAGCGGAGCGGTTGCTGATCGAAGTCAAAGCATCGAAGGGCTCGACCGCACAATCAATTCTGATTTGCTCACTGCCCTTCCCCATCTGCCAGACCAGTTTGCAGATCTTATTATAATTGATCCTCCTTATAACCTCACAAAGAACTTTGGCGGCAAGGTATTTAACGAGCGCAAAGATGACGCTTATGAAGAATACCTTATGACCTGGTTTCCTCAAGTCTGCCGCAAGCTTAAGCCAAATGGTTCTCTATATATGTGCGGAGACTGGAAATGTACATCCGCTCTGCAGAGAGTTATTGAGCGCGAGCTTACTATTTTAAACCGCATCACCTGGCAGAGGGAAAAAGGCCGGGGAGCAAAAGCAAACTGGAAAAACGGAATGGAAGATATCTGGTTTGCAGTTAAAAATCCGGATGATTATTATTTTGATTTAGAAGCCGTAAAGATAAAGCGCCGTGTAATTGCCCCTTATCGTGAAGGTGGTGCCGGAGGAAAGCCAAAGGACTGGGATGATGGAGAAGACGGAAAGTTCCGCCTCACCTGCCCTTCTAATTTCTGGGATGATATAAGCGTGCCTTTCTGGTCTATGCCGGAAAACACAGACCACCCTACCCAAAAGCCCGAAAAGCTTTATGCAAAATTGATACTGGCTTCGTCTCGCCCGGGCGACCTGGTGTTTGATCCATTTCTGGGAAGCGGTACTGCAAGTGTAGTTGCAAAGAAACTTGGCCGCCACTGGTGCGGAATTGAACTCAGCGAAGAATACTGCCTGCTTGCAGAAAAAAGACTGGAGCTGGCAGAAAGCGATAAATCAATTCAGGGCTACAGCGACGGAGTTTTCTGGGAAAGGAATACTGCTGCCCTGCAGAAGAAATGAGAAAGTGTACAAAACCTTCAGAATACTATTACCTCATTATGAATAAGCCCCTGGGCTACGTATGCTCGGCTGCTTCTGATTCTCATAAAACTGTCTATGAACTATTAACACCAGAACTGCAGGCTCTGGTGACTGATGCACCACGAGGCTGCCGCCTTCACACCGTTGGCAGACTGGACTGCGACACCAGCGGACTTTTATTGATTACAAATGACGGAAAGTTTTCAAACAGGATTACCGCAAACTCAGAAGTTTCAAAAACTTACCGCGCAAGACTTGTCAGCCCTGTAACTCCTGAAAATCAAGAAACCTGCATAACCCTCGCCGCCTCAGGTCTTACCCTTCCCCCGGAAAAAAAATATGGCGAACAGAAAGCCCTGCCTGCCACTCTTATTTTTGAATCAGCAGATGTATGTAAAATCACCGTGCTCGAAGGAAAGTTCCACGAAGTTCGCCGTATTTTCCGAGCCCTGGGTAACGAGGTCACCACGCTTGAAAGAATCGCCATTGGTGGACTGACTCTGCCAGCAGACCTCAAGCCCGGCCAATGGCGGAAATTAACTAAAGCTGAAAAAGATTCCTTATATTCTGATCAACAAGATAGCTGAGTTCTTCCGGACTTGTTCCTCGTGCCTCTGCCGCGAAATTATAAACATGCTCAACATTAACCGGAGTATTTACCGTACCGCGTAATGGCACAGGCGCCAGGTAAGGCGCATCTGTTTCACACAAAAAGCGGTCTGCAGGAACAAACTTCAAAAGCTCTTTAATTGCTTCGAGCTTTGCTTTTTTGTTGTAAGTAATTGCCCCGCCAAAAGCAATGTACCAGCCCCGGTCCAGGAAAGCACGAGCTTCATCAATTCCATAACTGTAGCAATGGATGATTCCATTATCATAGCCAACATTTTTAATACATTCCAGAGAATCTTCAAAAGCATCCCGGCTGTGAACAATTACCGGCAGCTTAAGTTCGCGGGCAAGCTCCAGATGAGCTTCAAACAATTCACGCTCCCCGCGATAAGTAGCTGCATCAAAATCATCTTCGCAGCGGCCATCTTCCCCACTCGGGTTCCAGTGATGATCCAGTCCGCATTCTCCTACAGCAACAATGCGGCGATTCAAAGTGTCATGATCTCCATCAGCACCGGCTGCTTCAATCGACTGACGCAGAATCTTCATCTGATTATCCCTGTCATGAATGGCATCTACATCCGGCCAGATACCTGCAGAAAAATACATAAACTTTCGGGCCTGCTCAGCAAGTTTAGAATCAGTTACCTGCGCAATAGTCTGTTCCACGCAAGCCTGCCTCTCCGCTAAATCATCACAATGGGTTCCTATATCAAGTCCAAAAAAACAAGAACGCTGCGCCATGGCAGATAAAACCTCTACACCATCAACGCCGCGTTCAGTTGTCATCATTTTAAAATGAAAGTGTGTATCAGAAAACATGAAGTGATTATAACAACAAATCAAAAGGCTGTCATTGAGGGCCAAGAGATATGTAATCCATATGACAAAAGCCAGTTTTACTGATATTATTAATATCATGACAGACATTAATAAATTTCTTTCTGATATGCAGAAATCTCTTAAGCACACCCGCCAGAACAATGGTGGCAAGAGCAGCTATGACCTTGTAAAAAATGATTTGCGCAGACTCTTTGAGCGTAACGCAGCAGCTGTAGGAGAGCTTGCAGATTCTATTTTTGAATATTGGGAAAATGAATATATTTACCGCTCAAGCGATTTAACCTGGGAGCCAAGCGAAGAAAATCAGAACCGTCTTGCGGCCTATCTGGCTTTTCTTGAAAACAGCGACGAATACCAGGAGCTTATTTCTGATGCAGACTGGGAAGAGTTCGGCCGACTTGTAAACTTTGAAGCAGAAGATTTAGACGTATATGTTCTGCAGGATCTGATGAAGATTCTTGTAAGCAAGGGTGCATATTAATGGCTGATTTTGATGCTTTCTATAAGCAGTGCAGCCAGTGCCCGAGAAAATGCGGAATTGACCGGTCCCTGAGAGGAGTCGAAGGGACCTCCCCCCTCGGCTTTTGCCGCGAACCCGTCGACCTCCGCATTGCTTTTGCAGGACTTCATTTTGGAGAAGAACCTCTGGTAACAGTTTTCGGTGGAAGCGGCACAATCTTTTTTACAGGATGCACACTTCGCTGCGCCTTTTGTCAGAACTATCAGATCAGTCAGGATGGATTTGGCCGGGTTGTTGATAAGACAGAGTTCGTTGACATCTGTCTGAAACTCCAGTCTGCCGGCGCTGAAAATATAAACCTCGTTACAGGAAGCCATCACATTCCGCGAATTGCAGAATATCTTCGCGCTGCCCGCGATGCCGGCGTCACCATTCCTTTCTGCTGGAACTCATCAGCTTACGAAACTGTAGAAATGTTGGAGCTTCTTAAAGGACTTGTTACAATCTGGCTGCCAGACCTCAAGACTCTGGATTCCTCTTTTGCAAAGAAGCTCTTTGCTGCGCCAGACTACCCCGAGGCCGCTACCCGCGCCATACAATGGATGATAGACAATAACCCTCTGGATATTCAGTCAATTCCGGAGCCGCCAAATGCAAAGCCTGCAGAATGGGCAGAGCCTGGTCAGCCCCGCGACAAAATGATGTCGGGTGTAATTATCCGCCACCTCTTTATGCCGGGACACTTTGCAGAAACTGCAGACGTTTTAGCCTGGCTTAAGGAAAACGCAGACGGCCGCGCAATCATCTCTCTGATGAATCAGTATACTCCGGTGCCATTTGAAGAAGATGTCCAGAAACTCTCTGCCCGCACCGCAGCCCTTTCTTCCATAGAAAACCGCCTTGTCACCGAAGAAGAAGACAACGACATCCGGGACCTTATAGAAGCCTACGATTTTGAATATCTTTTCTACCAGGAACTTACAGACGACACCAGCTGGCTGCCGGATTTCCGCCGCCCCCAGCCATTCAGCAACAAACTGGCAACGCCAATCTGGCACTGCTAATGTAAATCGCCGTGATATACGGACACGTCAAGGCACGCTACGCTTAAAGCCTTGACATGCCCGTTTATCGGGTTTTTAAGGAGGATAAACCCGCTATGACCGACAAACCAACACCGCCATGGGCAAAGGATATTCCTGCAGGCAGTTTTATTTCTTACGCACCAACCTACAAAGTCGGCGAATACTTTGATCGCTTTCATAAGACTTCTTATGATGGACTGACTTATTATTTTTTTGATCCTACAGAGCATGGTTACGAGAAAGGAAAAAAATATCCTCTCCTTGTTTTTATGCATGGCTATACAAATGCTATGGAAGGAGATGTCTGCATAAATTATACAGGTGCTGAATTTTATTCAAAGGATGATTATCAGAAAACTCTGGGCGGAGCTTATCTTCTGGTTCCTCTCGCAAATGAATATCGCGGAGACGACGGCAAAGTTCACGGCAGCTGGAATGATTCTCATATTGTTCAGGTTCATGATTTAATCTGTAACTTCATAAAAAATCAGGCTGAACCGAATGGCGGAATCAGTAAAAAAGTGATTTTTGGAAATTCACGCGGCGGAACTATGAGCATAAAAATGCCGGTTCGTTATCCTGACTTTTTTGACATCGCAATTCCTGTTGGCGCAGATGCAATTGTAGACGACAATAATCTTGAAGTTTTTGAAAAAAACAATATCGGACTTTTTCTTGCGCTAGGAAAACGTGATGAAATTAACAGTTACGAAGAAAGAATTAAACCTGTTCTGCCTCGTCTTGAAAAATTGAAGAACTCTTTTATTTTCACTCCAGACTGGGTATACAACGGAGACCACGGAATTGCTTCAATCAATTTTGGTTTTGAAATGGGCCAGCACTGCATCACGAACGCAATGCACTGTAATCTAATGTTTGATGATGGAACTCCTATGGAACCACACCTTCCAAATGGCATAACCGGCTGGCTGGCGGAAGCACTTAAAAACTAAGTTGAGATTTTATGAAAACGCTGTTTACAACTGATTATAAAAATTATGAACCGGACTGGCCAAGCTCTTCCAGACCTTCGGCAAGGGCCGTTATTATTATAGAGTCTGAAATACAGAAGGCTCAAAGCCCTGCCGAAACTTCAAATTCCTCCGGTCTTCCGTCACTTTCTCCAAATGATAAAATCGCCCTTGCCTACGCAAAAAATCTCAACTACTACAAATTCCCGGGTGGAGGCATTGGCGAAGCAGAAGAAAATACAGCCGCCCTGATCCGCGAGGTTGAAGAAGAAACAGGTCTCCAGGTAATTCCTGAAAGCATAGAAGAAGCAGGACTTGTTCACCGCGTTATGCAGTCGGAAATGTTTCCTAAGACAATTTTTATTCAGGATTCATTTCATTATTTTTGCAGGGTGAAAACAGGTGCGGATGGAAAGCCTCTTATCAAAAGCCAGAACCTTGATGATTATGAAAAAGACGATGGCTTTGAACTCAGACTTGTAACTGTAGACGAAGCAATCCAGACTAATCTGAGATTTAAGTCTGACAATGCAGCAAAGCTTGATATGATTGCGAGGGAAACTCTTGTTATGGAAAAGCTCTGCGGTTTGGAGGAAAATCTTCCGCGCGCTTTTGCTGAAGCCCTGCTGGAAAATTGTGTCGCGAAAAATCCAGGGCCCTGGCGCGAACACTCTTATGCTGTCGCCCAGGCGGCGGAGAAAATTGCGCGGGCGGTAAATGAAAATGCCGCATCTCACGGCAGCACAACTTCCCTCCTCAACCCCGACTTTGCCTACACCTGTGGCCTTCTCCACGACATCGGCCGCCAGATGGGCTACACCTACATGGCCCACGTTTACGACGGCTATCACTTTTTGAAAAACCTTGGCTATGACCAGCTTGCAAAAATCTGCCTCACCCACTCTTTTAATCTGAAAACAATAGAAGACTACATTGGTAAAATTGACATCTCCGCAGCACAGTACGAAGAAATAAAAGTCCTCCTCGCCGCCACACAATACGACGATTACGATTGCCTGATTCAGTTGCTGGATTCCACCTGCGGCGCCGACGGCACAAAGAACATGGAAACACGTATGAACGACGTAAAGCAACGTTATGGCTACTACCCTGAAGGCAAATGGAATAAGAACTTTGAACTCAAGGATTATTTTGAAAAACTGATGGGGCGGGATTTGTATGAGGTTATAAAATAGATGCCCGGGTCAAGCCCGAGCATCCATTTTTTTACAGAGCTTCGTTAATCTTTTTTGTCTGCTTTTTGAAGTAGAGCATAAAGCCTACCCACATAATCACATAAATCACAATAAAGATTACAAACCAGATTACTATACTTTTTGCCGTGTGAGGGAACCATCCGCAAACAAAACCAGCAATAAACATAACCACAGAAGTAATTACAAAATGAAGAACAGTCTGCGAAGTTATGCTCCAGCTGTCAATTTCGAAAATCAGTGTTGTTGTAGCAAAACTAATTCCAATTATTCCAGTAAGAAAATACTGAATGATTACAGCCGCCATCTGTGAGCTTGAATGCTGCACAAGATAAGCTGAAACTGGATAAAAGTTTCCATTTCCACCAGCTAGTGATTCCAGAATCACAATTGTCTGACCAATAAAAACTCCATATACAAATCCCATTATTGCTCTTTTGATAAATTCTTTCATAGTATTTCTCCTTCATTAACGGCGCTTAAGATTAAGCAGCTCGTTTTTGATTTTGCTCATATATCTTCTTGAAACTATTGCATCTTTTCCGTTAGTAAAATTAACACGTACAATTCCTGTCAAGGACATATCAAGTTTTGTTACCTTTGAAAAGTTTACAATATCCGTATTCGAAATCCTTATGAAATCTGTCCAGCCGCAATTCTGCGCAAGCTCTTCAAACTCATAAAGCCGCAATTTCAAAAGCAAAGTTTCTTTTTCAGTTTCCAGATAGACTTTTTTATCCATACTGTAAATTCTGAAAATCTCACTCTGCTTCACCTGGATGCAATAATCCCCATCCCATCCTGTAAGCATTGTAGAATGACCTGTTTCATCCATACGACTGATTTTTTCTGCGATGGCTTTTATACCATCAGTTTCTACTTCTGTATGAATTACACAGTAAGGTTTATCGCATTTTTCAATTTTGATTTGTGTTACCAAAATTTTCTCCTGATAATAGTTTTTGAATTAACTGAACAATCAGTTTCTATTGTAAAAACTGACGTAGTTTTTGAATAGTCATCTATATCTCTTTTCACCTCCTTATGCACGCAGTATATTACGAGCTGATTGGCTTGTGACATTTTTAACGATAAGTGGCAATTTCTTGTGATAAGTGGTAAAAAAGGAAAAATATAGCTTCGAATTTTCGGTAAATTTCTAATCAATTTTCTGAATTCCGTGTTATAATATACGGACTATGAAGAAGAAATTAACGGGCGTGGCGGTTCCGCTTGGTGCCCTTTATACTAAAGATAATTCGGTGATTGGTGAGTTTGGCGATCTTAAGACCTTTGCAGATTTCTGCAAGGAGGCCGGGATTTCTATTATTCAGCTGCTGCCGGTAAACGATACTGGAACTCAGAGCTCTCCTTACAGCGGCCTTTCGGCTTTTGCTCTGCATCCTATTTATATCCGCATCAATGAAGTGCCGGGATTTGAGGCTCTCTACAAAGCCGATGCTAAGTTCAAAAAGGCTTATGATGATTTTATCAAGGGCCAAAAGTATGCTCTGCGCTATAACTACGACGCTATTTTGAACGGAAAGAATGCCCTGCTCAAGATGATTTATGATTCTACTGATGAGGGAAAAACCGGCGAAACCAGTCCTGAACTTTCTAAGTGGATTAAGTCTAATTCCTGGGTAAAGGATTACGCTGTTTACAAAAACCTCAAATGGAATTACATGCAGGCTAGCTGGAAGAGCTGGCTTGATACTGACAAACACAAATCTAAGGAAGAAATTACTGCTCTCTGGAACAAAAAGGCTTTCAAAAAGGAACATCTTTTTTATGCCTGGTGCCAGATGATTGCGGATGCTCAGTTTAAGGATGCTGTTGCCTATGTTCACGAGGCCGGTCTCCTGCTCAAGGGCGACATGCCTATTTTGATGAACGAGGACTCTGCCGACGCCTGGGCTTACCCTGAGGTTTTCAATCAGGATTTGAGAGCCGGCGCTCCAGCTGATGGAGACAACCCGACCGGCCAGAACTGGGGCTTCCCTACTTACAACTGGAAAAATCTTAAAGAGAATGATTACGGCTGGTGGAAGGACCGCCTTAAGAATGCTTCAAAATATTACGACGCATACCGCCTGGACCATATTCTGGGCTTCTTCCGAATCTGGGCTATTCCAGAAGCTGATTTGAATGCGCTTAATGGTCACACCGAGCCTTATGCTTCTATTAAAAAAACTGAGCTTTACGAGCTTGGTTTTGATGATGACAGAATCAGATGGCTTTCACAGCCTCACATTCCGACAAGTGCCATTGAAGACATTACCTGGAACCACGACAAGGCTCACCAGATTCTTGCGATTTTCTGCGACAAGATTGATGGTGAGGAACTGTGGAGATTTGCGCCGGCTGTAAGTGGATCTAAGATGATTGAAGAGGCTGATTTAGCAGAGTTGTGTGCACCGGAGGCTCTCCCGAAAATCAAGAAGGTTCTGGAAGATTACTGGAGCAACCGCACTCTTATTGAAATTGCGAAAAACAAATATGTACCGCTCTGGACATACGGCCAGTCTACATCATGGGGCAGCCTGAACGAAAAAGAAAAGGAAGCCCTGACAGAGTGCTTCGACGACCTCAACAAGAAAAACGAAAAGCTCTGGAAAAAGCAGGCCGACGAGATTTTTGAAGCCATCACAAAGGCCGTAAAGATGATTCCTTGTGGTGAAGACCTTGGAGTTGGAATTGACTGTGTTCCGAAGACAATGGACGCCCACAAGATTCTCGGCCTCCGTGTTGTACGCTGGTGCCGCGAATGGAGCAAGGCCGGCCAGCCTTTTGTTCCTTTTACCGACTACACACCGCTTTCAGTTACTACAACTTCGGTACACGATTCTTCGACACTGCGACAGTGGTGGGAAGATGAAAAAGAAAGCGTAAAAGCCTTTGTACTCGCAAATCCGGAAGCCTTTGAAATTGAGACAGGCGCAAAGGACGGCCCGTTATTCACCGCTCCAAAAGAAGAAGTTGAACAAAAAGCAGAAGCCGCTGCAAAGGAGGCATTTACTCCAGAAGTTGCCGAAAAACTTCTCCAGGCTTCTGCCACATCTGCAAGCCAATGGTTCATCCCTCCACTCCAGGACTTCCTCTACATGGACAAATCCCTCTGGCTGAACAAAGCTGCAGACGAGCGCATCAATGTGCCGGGCACAGTAACCGAGTTCAACTGGACTTACCGTTTGCCATGCACGCTTGAGGAACTGGGTAAAAACACTGATTTGATTGAAAAGATTAAGAAGGTTGCGGAAAGATAAAAAACAGCGGGGAGCCGATCCCCGCTTTATAACTTCTTCTCTTGCAATCTAATCATCTATTTTTTATTGACAATGCTTTTTCCAGAGCCTACGTGAGTCAAAAATTATTTCGATTTTTTCACTCCTATAAAATATTATCTCTAAGCATATAAGCTACTACAGAATTTTGATTTATCATAAAATTAAGAATATGAATAGTTTTTTCTTTAAGCATTTTTAGCTTAGAGATTTTAGAATAATTATCATATATGTAGGTTCTTATTACAGTCTCTAGATAAAATTGTGAGAAATTGTCAATTGTTGTGGATTGAAGTTTGAATCGGCATAAGTTTTAAGCAGCTTCCTTCAACTCACCATTTTCAAATTTTATATCTTTGACGAC
>SFOB01000324.1 GCA_004554075.1 Treponema sp. | reverse complement strand
GCCTCGCCAATCTCCGCGCCCTCATTGCCGACACCTCTCGCCTCCGCAGCCTCTTCAATTCCCTCCTCCCTCACATTTGACCCGATAAAATCAATACCGATTCATCCATTTTCAACCCGATAATTCGCTATTCATCATCATTTTCAAAGACTTTACATACAAAAATAATACTTGCGGGAGTGGAATGAATTCCCTATCTTTGCTGTGCCATTTCACAATGGAGTGGCAGACATAGATAGGAAGCGATTTCGCTTATTCCGACTCGAGAACTTCGACAACTCTCAGTAGTTAGGCATATAATGCTTACTATAACAAAGGAATAAGAAGAAAGACGCTCTCCTTTGGTTAGTTAATATCAATGCGACTGCAAGATATAACAGCCAAAGTGAGGTTGTTATTTCTCTCATTTTGTTATAGGGCAGTCGAAAGCCATCGAGGAAGTGAGCGGATGTAGGCCTCACTTCTTTCTTTGTCTAAATCAACAACTATTCACCGCACCGATAGGGTCTTAGGTGTATGTGCATTATTATGGGAAAGTTAAAGTGTGCAGAGTGCGGACAGATTTTCAATGAGAATCAGAATGAATGTCCTAATTGTGGTTGTCCTGCAAGCGAGTGTGAGAAAATTGCTGAAATGGAAAGCGTTTCTTCTAAACTGATTGAGTGCCCAAGTTGTGGAACGAAGATTTCAATAGATGCTAAACGCTGCCCTCATTGTGGCTCAAAAGGAAAATTTGCACCGTTAGATTACGGCAATGCCATATATGATTGTTTTTGTAGAAAATATTGCTGTTTTACCGGACGTTCAAGGCGTAGCGAAGTGTTTCCTTTTATCATTTTGACAGGGATGATGTGTGGTACTCTTTTATATTTAAAGCCTGACAATTCTAATATCGGAGGACCAAGTCCTGAATTCATACCTTTTATAATAACTTTTTTTCCCACTCTTGGCGCAATTGTTCGTCGCTTGCATGATATTGGACGTTCGGGATGGTGGCTTCTATTACCTGTATTTGGCGAAATCTTTATTTTTAAGGACTCTGATAAAAAAGAAAATGAGTATGGTAAATCCCCCAAGTATCAGCCCGAATATTTTACTGAAGAACTACCCGATAAAGGTACACTTATTGCCAAAATAATCATCTTTGCTGCTATTTTTGCATTGCTAATTTTATTCCTTTTTGGTGAATCAATCGGTTCTTAAATGTATTAAATATGGCACTAATTAAATGTAGTGGTTGTGGGCATATGGTCTCAGACAAGGGTACGAAATGCCCTAAATGTGGCACTCCTATTCAGAAGATAGAGGAGGTCGCAAAACCTATTGAGAAAGAAGAAAAGGCTGTAGTCGAGGTTGAAAGTCCGAAAGTTGAAACGCCAAAGGCTGACAAACCAATGGATGAAAGCCTAAAAGATGTTAACCCCATAAGCGATAGTTCGAGTCTCGAGACTAATGTACATAATAAGGTGTTTTTGGAGCCTCAGAGTAGTAAAAAGGGAAAAATAGTTTTATTATGTAGCATCGTTGTTATTGCTGCAATCATAGGGGTATATTTTCTTTGGAATGGTAAAGTTATGGCTGCGTATGAAAAGCAAGATAAGCCAATATATTCAGAGGAACTTGTAAAATATGCAGAAAGTGGTGATGCTGTTGCACAATGTGATTTAGGTGTCTGCTATGCAAATGGAAGTGGAATTGCCAAAGATAGCTACGAAGCATTCAAATGGTTCAAACTTTCAGCAGAACAAGGATATGCAAGAGGAATGAGAGAGCTTGGAACTTGTTATGTTGAAGGTCTTGGAGTGGAGAAAAACGAAGAAGAAGGCATAAAGTTGTATAAGCTCTCAGCAGAAAAAGGAAATGAAGATGCTATGTATTACTTGGGCGCATGTTTTTACAATGGCGTTGGTGTATCACAAGATTATGGTGAGGCTGTAAAATGGTGGAAGAAAGCAGCAGAAAAAGGATATGATGAAGCTAAAGAGGCGTTACGTAATATGGACTA
>SFOB01000323.1 GCA_004554075.1 Treponema sp. | reverse complement strand
TGCTGGAGGCATTGGGAAAGGCACTGGATGTTTCTGTCATTGAACTGCTTTCCGGAGAGGATATTAATAACCTGAATAAAGCCTGCAATATGGCAAAGGGAAAGTTTTATGTATGCCCGGTTTGCGGGAATGTGATTCAGACTACAGGTGAAGCAGTTATTTCCTGCTGTGGAATAACATTACCACCCCTGGAAGCAGAAGAACCTGACGAAGAACACTATCTGAATGTTGAAACTGTTGAAGATGAATATTATGTGACAATGAAACACCCGATGACAAAGGAGCATTATATTTCATTTCTTGCGGCAATTTCAGATGATGGAGTGCAACTGGTAAAACTTTACCCGGAAGGTAATGCTCAAGCCCGCTTTAAAATCAGCCGGGTTAGAAAGCTTTATGCTTACTGTAACCGGCACGGGCTTTTTGAATTGGACAGAAAAGCTTTGCGTTAGATCCAGCTAACGGTAAAGTCTTCCCGCGAAAAACTTTTCCTGGAACTCAATACTTTTCAGGATTTCTTCATCGCTGAGGGCAGATGGATTTGTGGCATACTTAGAGTTTTCTGGTACTACAATCCATTTGTCCTCTACATCATTTGTGCGGTGATAGATTGCAATTACTTTTCCGGTATAGGAATCTACAGGCTGGTCGCAATCAAATAGATAGATGTCCTGTTCAGCGCCGTCTCCAGCAATTACGCCATCTACATAGCCGTAGTTTATCGGATAAATCAAATCCGGGCAGCGGGGATGTCTGCTGTTAAGAGGACGATCAATTTTTCCGCTCACGGTAGTGCCAATAACATCTGAATAATCAAGTTTTTCGTCAGCCTCTGAAGCTGACTGCAAAAGCAGCTGGACCTCATGCCATTTTGGCGGATTCAAAGGAAGAGGGAAGCGGGAAATTGCAATTCCTGAGCAGGCCGAAGCAAAGCGGACAAGTTCGTCATCCTTCATTCCCATAATAAGGCCATAGACACAGGCAGCCTTAAAAGTATCACCAGCACCAAGTGTACTTTTTACTTCAACAGGGAAGGGTTTCATTTTTTTGATTTCACCGCCTTTACGGGCATAAAGCATTTCGCCGCCACCCTGTGTAATAATGGTTAGCCCGTCAGTCTCGGCCTGCATCAGCTTCATGATTTCTTCGGCAGCCATCCCCTTGTAGTGCTGGCTTGTACATTCTTTTGAAACAACATTTACTGCTGCCATTTTATGCAGTGGCGAATCATGAGGGCTGTCAATTGTCACATAAGGAATTTTCAGCTTCTTACAAATCTGAGCAACCTTAAGAGAATCTTCTCCAAAAAAAGGATCAACAGCGGCTGCCTTACAGCCTGCAATGTCTTCTTCTTTCGGGCTATTCCAGAAACGCTGACCAGAAGAGAAAAGAGACTGAAAACGGCCCATAGGAGAGCGGACAAGTCCGGAAATTACAACGTAATCCATAACGCCTTTGTCTTCTGTAAAATTAAGGGATGAAAGATCTACGCGCTTATCTTTATAAAAATTCTTGAGCATTGGAGCAACTTCTGTGCCTATCCAGGTACCGTCCATGCGAACGCTCATTCCAAGCGAGTCGAGAACGGTAGCAGCAGTTCCGGTTTCTCCACCGGGAAGAAAATACTGCTCCTGAATTTCTGAATACTCATCTGGCTGCAAAAAGCCCCCCTTAAGTAAAAAGGAATGAGTTCCCAAAATCTGGCCGAATAAATATGCGTCGATTCTTTTACTCATAAAGCTCTCCTGTAATTTTTTAATAAATCATTTTCTTTGCCTGAAGGATTATTGCATCCCCGGAAAATTTCTCTTCAAATCGCGCTACCGCCTTTTGTAAAACAACTTTATCTTCACTAACTAATATACACTCACAAAAGCCTTTTTCCCGTTCCTGTTTTGCGGCAAGGTCGTTAGTCTGATTTAAGAGTTTTACACCTGGCAGCTGACTGATTTCTGCCATCTCAGACTCTGTCATCAAAGGCAGCTTCAGTTTTATTCCTTTCACGCAAAGCCTAG
>SFOB01000322.1 GCA_004554075.1 Treponema sp. | reverse complement strand
CAATTAGAACAACGGCACGCTTGCCCGTTTTCTCGTGGGCAGCTTCAAGTATGTCGTTAAAACGTAGCCCGAATTGCTTTTTTTCGGTTTTGATGCCATATATTTTCTCTGCATCAGATAAGAAACTATGAATTGTTTCTTCTAAAGCACCTGGGGCTGTGAAGTTTACTCCATTGAAGTCAACATGGAACACGGGATACTCAGCCCACTCTTTCTCTAAAGAGTCGATGGCAAGACCGCGGAACAGTTCCTTTCGCCCGAGGAAATAGTTCACGAGCGTGGAGACGAGCAGGCTCTTGCCGAAGCGGCGAGGGCGGCTGAGAAAATAAATCTTTCCTTTCGACACGAGGTCATAAACCAGTGCCGTCTTGTCAACATAAATGTAACCGTCTTCACGTATCTGCTCAAAGCTTTGTATTCCTATCGGGTACTTCATTGTAATGCGTTTTTGAATATCTGCCGCAAATTTACATATTTTATTTCTTTTCGCCAAAGAAAATACAGGATTTTTATTCCATTGTAAGACAAGCTCTGGTCATGTTACCTTCACGCTTGCCTTATGTACATTCAAGGTGAAACTTTGACAAACAAATCGTTTAGAGATAGGTTTAACGTGAAGGATTCTTCTGCGGGTAGAATTTCTAGACTAATCAAGGTGTCTGTTTCTTAAGGACGAATTAAACCACTTGATTCAGAAACAGCGAAACGTTACATGAAATATATCCCTGCTTGGGCGTAAATTAATTTGCCAGTAATTTGCTGATAACTTGCCAAGAGAATGTCTATCATCTTTTGTTAATTCAACATCACCTAAAGAATTTTAGGAATCAGGATTTTTCAAATAAACAATCGGTAACTCAGACACGGTATTATATACATCATCAGTTATTTCATACTCAGCATTGATTGCATTGTTTATTCTTTCCTCTGACCAATTGTTCTGTTTCAAAAACTCATGAACCTTTTGCTCATCATACGAATCTGCATCCTTTTCAATCATAAATACGCAATCATCTATAATGAGACAATATGGATTTCCATAAGGAATCGATTCTGAAATAACGTCGTAATCGAATGAATCAATAGCATATTGTTCAAAGTTGAATGGTTTTATAACTAATTCAAGCAATTCGAGAACGGCTTCCATCGACTTTTCTACATTATTATCTATTTCTTCATTATTAAAATACCATTTTAAAGTCGCATCCTCATATTCATGACAACAAAAGAATGTTTCCCTATGATAATAGTATGACAAGCAAATGCATTATCCTCATTGACACCATATAGTTCAACGTAGTAATACATACCATCTTCACCCTCATGCCATCCTGTGGTAATGCCACCTACAAATTCACAATCATAGTTATATTCGCCTCTACTTATGCAATCAATAAGTTCTGCTTCAATAATGCTACGATTGAAAGTCTTCTTTTTACATAATTCTTCTCTAAAATCCATAATTACAATAAAAGTTAATCAGATGCCAATATTTCCACTTTCCAGTCCAAACCTAAAGCCTTGAAAATCTTCTCAAGATGACGTTTCTTTTGACCAGTATTACTGTGTGTATTAACATAATACCCATTGCCAACTTCATATTGTCCAAAAGAATATTTCGGATTGCGACCTACAGTGACAACCCACATTGAATCGTGTGGTATCTTCAACGCATAAACTCGTTCAACACCGATTTCCTTAATTGCTTGACAAAAGGTGTCCGAACTCTTTACACCTTCCACTACAGTGCCATCAGAACGGATGACACGCAATATCAAAGGCTTCTTTTTTGTACAAGTCTTTGCATTTTCATCAGCCTTGATGAAGGTGGCATTCTCTTGAACTACATCAGATGAAGGTGGCAGCTTAGTCTCTTCAATAGAAGAGATTTGGCTTATCCTTTCTTCAATTGCATATTCAAGGATAGGACTAATGGGAAGCTCATACTTTTTTAGTAGCTTCATTATTGATTGCAGTTCTTCAAGTTCATTCATATGACAATCCTTTTACTCGGTA
>SFOB01000024.1 GCA_004554075.1 Treponema sp. | reverse complement strand
AAACAAGTTCAGCATGACAGTATGACATGTCACCCTGAACTTGTTTCAGGGTCTCAAATATAATAACAACGAGGAAATAAAATGGGACTTTCACAATCAGAACAGAAAACACTTGTGGCAAACACTGCCATTGATACACTTATAGAAAAGGGCTTGATTTTCAGCGGAATGAAAATTGGTCTTGGAACCGGTTCAACTGCCATGCCTGCTGTAAAGCGTCTTGCTGAACATATCAACAGCGGAAAACTTAAGGATGTAAAGGCTGTTGTAACAAGCTTCCAGACACAGAATGCCTGCCAGGATTACGGTATTCCTGTTTACACAATGAATGATAAAGTAATCGGCGGACAGCTTGACCTTGCAATTGACGGTGCAGATGAAGTTGATCCTGACTGCAACTGTATTAAGGGTGGCGGTGCTGCTCATGTTCGTGAAAAGATTGTTGAATACAATGCAAAGATTTTTGTTGTTATTGCAGATTCTTCAAAATCAGTTCAGACAATTGGTACTAAGTTCCCTGTTCCTGTAGAAATTATTGGTGATGCCCGTGTGCCTGTTATGAATGCTCTTGCGGCTCTTGGTGCTAATGCAGTTCTTCGTGAAGGTGTGCGTAAGGCTGGTCCTGTAATTACAGATAACGGAAATCAGATTCTTGACTGTACCTGGAAAGAGCCTATTAACGTTCCTGAGATGGAAGCAAAAATCAACTCAATTGTTGGTGTTGTAGAAACAGGTCTCTTTACTCAGAATAAACCTATCGTTTTCATTTCAAAAGAAGACGGTTCTGTAGAAATCAGAAACCTTAAATAAGGACTGGCGTCTAAGAATGTTCCCGCCCTTTGCCCAGGAGTCTGCCCGCCATTACTGCCAGAAGCTCATTTCTCTGATTGAGAATGGTTCTGTAGAACTAAGGCAGACAGGCCGCGAAAGCCAGGAGCGAAAGGGGCAGGGGCTTATGATTGGAAGCCTTGTCTGTTGGGAAGCTGCTGGCGATGGTGAGGGGGCTGGCTCTGGGCACCGTGTAGTTCTTTATGCTGTGAGTGGAAACAACAAGCAGCTGGTGGCAGATGTGCCCCTTGAAAATCTCTTTGCTGAAAAATCAATCTTTGTTCCATCTATAGTTTCATCAGAAAAAATAGACCAAGCTCTTGAAGAAAATGATTTTAAAATTCATGAGCTTACAGATCAGATAAACAAACTAACGTTAGTTAATAAAACCTCCCCGGAAATAAAAGCTCTTTCAGAAGAACGTACTTCTTTGACAGATGAATCTCTAAGGAAAGTCTTTTCTTTGTATGAGTTTACCCGATATGACGGTAAGAAAATCTCTCTTAATCAAATCATACATAATCATAATAATCACCTTCCGCCAACTGGAACCGGGGATTGCTGTGCTCCAAAACTTTTAAGCTATGCTTTTGAACACGGTCTTGAACCTGTAAGTATGGACGAAGTTTATTATGGCCGAGATACTGCTCATAAAACAAACGGTACTTCTTATACACCATGCGACGAACGCTGCGGCTACATTCTCCCTGAGATTCTTGGCCTTGAAATTTTATATTGCGATAAAGATATAATTGTTATAAATAAACCGGGTGGTCTTTTGTCTGTGCCGGGGAAGGGGGAAGAAAAACAGGATTGTGCAGAAGCAAGAGTGCGAAACTTTTTTCCACAGGCTCCAAAACAATGTGCTGTTCACAGACTTGATATGGAAACCTCAGGCATTCTTGTACTTGCCCTGAATACTGAAGCCCATAGAAAATTAAACGAAGAGTTTGCTTCGGGCAAGGTACATAAAAAATATATTGCTCTTCTGGATGGAGTTCTCAGGGGAAAGCCGGAAGGAAAAACAGAGCTTCCATTCAGACTGGATGTAGAAAACCGGCCGCATCAGATTTACGATGCAGAAAATGGAAAGCTTGGAATTACCGAGTGGAAGAAGCTTGGTGTAGAAAAACTTAAGTTTCAGGACCAGGAAAAACTTGTAACCAGAATTGAGTTTTCACCTTTGACAGGTCGTACTCATCAATTAAGGCTTGCCGCAAGCTGTTCATCTGTGCTTGGTGGCCTTGGTATACCGATTGTTGGAGATTCTTTATATGGAAACTGGCAAGAGGGCCAGAGACTTATGCTTCATGCGGCTGAAATAACATTTTTCCATCCGACAAGCGGAGAAAAAATGAATATCAGCTGTAAGCCGGAATTTTAATTTACTATTTATTTTCTTTTTTGAAACACAAAGCCTTGTGTAATGAAATCAGACAAAGTGAAATAAGCACTCCGCCTATAATATCTGTAAACCAGTGAACTCCACTCAATAATCTGCAGATAATTGTGAGCCACATGATAACTATGCAAAAGAGTTTTGCAGCAAATGCAATCTTTGGATTTGTAATGTATCTGCCTGCAAGCGGAAGAGCAGTTCCAAGAATTGTCAGAATCAGCATCGTGTGTGTTGAAGGGAAGGATGCTTCAAGACCTTCATCTGTAATTACAGGGCGATAATTAATTGCAAGCTTTTCAAAGAGTACATAAAGAATAATTACAAGAATATAAATAATTCCTGTAACGATTATTTCTCGGTCAATTTTAATAAGGCTTTTTCTTTTAATGAGCTGGATTAATCCGGTTAGGGCAAAAAGACCTGCAACTAAAATTGCAAGAAGGCCAAAAGCCTGTGTAAGTTTATAACAGAAAGTATTTGTTCCAAGCAAAGAAAAAACTGCATTGTTTAAGCTTGAAAAACCAATCAAAGAACCCTCTGGTCCTGTTGGCTGAATATCAATTACTTTAAGAAGAATTGTAAAAATAATAAAACAGATTCCCCAGAAAATTGCGTTGCCATATTTTTTTATCATTTCAATTTACCGCCTTGTACCTATCATCTGCCCCATCTTTACAGGAGTTTCAATTCCTGCCTGTGAGTTATTAATGATTTCATCTTTTATGTTTACAGTATCTTTTTTTACCAGAAGGATAATTGTTGAACCACCGTATTCAAAAAAGCCTTTTTCCTTACCGCGTTCGGCCATCCCTTCGCCTTCCAGGTTTACGATTCTTCCTACAAGCATTGCTCCAACTTCCATCTGAACAAGCTTTCCAAATACAGGGCTTTCAATAACTGTATACTCGCGACAGTTTTCTGCAAAAACAGGAAGACTTTCCAAAGCAATAGGGCGAACAGTATGAAGAATGCCCGGAATAAAAATGTTTGGTCCTTTTTTGCCGCTTTCTGCATAAGAGTATCTGTGATAATTATCTACACATAAGCGGAAAACAAGACAAAGTCCGTCATTATACTCTGCCGCAAGCTCTTCGTTCTGTAAAAGGGATTTTATTGTGTAGAGAGACTGCTTTACAGGAATAACTGTATCAGCTTTTATATTCCAGACAGAAAGAAGACCGTCGCAGGGAGTGCAAAGGTGATTTGCATCCATATCAAAAGGACGGCGTCCTTCTTTTATCTTTCGTCTGAAAAACTGATTAAAAGTTTTGATGCCGTCTGTCTGATAATCATCAAGGTTAATGTTGTTTTTTTCAACAAAGCCTTTAATCAGAAATGATGAAGCAGAAGAGTCAAGAAAAGCTCCTGCCAGCTTTGAAAGGGCTCTGGTTGTAAGGAGTTTTAAGAAAAATCTTCCGGGTACTGTCTTATAAAGAAAAGTCAGAGAATCCATTATTTTTTTCATTACAATGAATACAAAGGCAAGTGCTGCAGCTTCTATAAGGCCTATAGCAATCATAATCAAAACGCCCTTTGTAGTTGGCTTTTTAAGCTGGATTCTTGAAATAAAGAGAACTCCGACAATTGCAAGGAAAACAAAATAAAGGAAGGTAAGGTCTGCACTGCAGAAGATGTGGATCAAAAGGATGGTAGGGAAGATAAGGGCAGAACTTGTTACTGGAAGTCCAAGGTAAGTTTTGTTTACTCCGCCACCTTCTGTTTTCTGTCTTTCTTCTTCAAGAACGTTGAAGAATGCAAGGCGAATCATAGCAGCAAGTGCATAGAATACAGCAATTATATTAAGAATTACTTTTATAATAGCAGATTTGTCATCAAGATGAAGGAATTTAAAATTAGGGAAGATTGAAAATTCAATGCTGCTGCGTAACATTGCAATTCCGATACAAGCCGGCAGAACACCAAAAGCAACCAGGTCTGAAAGTGAATCAATTTGAATACCAAACTGTTTCATCTGTTCTGTACGGTTTTTCTTAGTGCGTGCAACCTTTCCGTCAAAAGCATCGCAAAGTCCGCAGAACATAAGGAAAAACATTCCCAGATAAGGATGTCCTATGTCATTAAGACAAAGCATAATTCCGCTTGTTGCAGAAAGCATTGAAAGATAGGTAAGAATTACAGTGTAATCATAAAATCCGATCATTTTATCCCCTCATTATTCCGATGGATCCGTTTATAACGAATCATTATATATCCTAATATTACAGTAAAAATGCTAATAATGCTACAAGTATAGAATGAAATACCTCTTCCAAGAATTGCAAGAGTATATGCTGCTTCTTCACTTAAAAGCATTGTATAGCCAAAGAACATAAGGAATTCAGAAATACCAACAGCTCCAGGAACCGGTATAAAGTTAGAGCCGATTACTACATAAGTCTGAATTATAAAGATTTTAAGTCCGTCTGCCAGATTTCCATGCATTGCGTAATAGCAGAAGACTGTTACAAGAATCTGAGCTATTCTCTGAAAAAGATTCAGAAAATAAGTTTTTACAAGAAGTTTCTTTTTTCCTGCAAGTGTTACAACACATTCGTTGTATTTTTCAATCATATTATCAAGCTTGTGCTTAAACTTTTCAGCTGCAGTCTTAAAATGAAGTTTGTGAATAATCTTAACAATGATATTGCCAATACTTAAAAGAATGCTTTGCTTTTTCAGTAAGATTAAAAAGAAGCTTAAAAGAATTCCCATTGCAGCAATACCAATAAGTATCATGATTTTGCAGGGAAGTGCGAATTCAAGAAAAATATGAGGAAAGAAAATCAGCGAAATAAGGCCCAAAGTTATGATGGCCAGAGTATACATTGTAAGGTTCAGAATCAGAGAAACAGTTACTACAACGGCAGAAATACCATTTTTGTGCATAAAATATGCGCTGGCAGGCTGACCTCCTGTTGCAGACGGTGTAATAGAAGAAAAGTAAATGTCTGCTGAGGCATATAAGAAGCCTTGGCGTTTTTTTGCAGGGTATCCCAGGGTTCTCAGAATAAGAACAAGAGATCGTCCTTCAAAAAAGATGTATCCAAGCATGCAAAGAGCTGCAGGAATAAGCCACATTGGAGAAGCTTCTTTTATATCCTGCAAGAGTTCTGGAAGAGAAAGTCCGCTATTATAAAAGAGTGCATAAATTGTAAGAATGGAAAGTAAAAGAGTGATAATAGCCCACAAAACTTTCTTTTTCATTCTTATATACTACCATATTATGTAGTTGTAGAAAAGAGGGGCGGGAAGCTAAGCTTCCCGCCCCTCTTTAATCAGTTAATGTTTATTTTTTTTGCTTTTTATGCCTTAACAAACTCTTTCTTGAGGAAGTCGAGGTCGAGCTCTGGGTAAAGCACATGAGCACCAAGGAGCTTGTTTACGCGCTCGCGGGCAGCAGCAACTGTATCGTCGCTGATTTCGATTTTACCCTTAGCTGGCTTTCCTTCTTTTGTAACGCCAGGCTTTGTGTTCTTAAGAACGAAGTCGATGATGTCTGCAACTTCCTTCATGTCAGCTTCATTCATACCGAGAGTTGTAAGACCTGGAGTTCCGATACGGATACCAGATGTCCACCATGCACCGTTCTTGTCGTATGGAAGAGCGTTTGCGTTAGCAGTTACACCGCACTTAAAGAGGGCAGCTTCTGCCTGCTTTCCTGTAAGACCGTAAACAGTTACATCACAAAGCATAAGGTGGTTGTCTGTTCCGCCAGTCTGGAGTGGAATGTTGTGAGACTTACAGCCTTCAGCAAGAGCCTGTGCGTTCTTTACAACCTGCTGTGCCCATGCCTGATAAGCTGGAGTGCGAGCCTCTTTGAAAGCGATTGCCTTTGCTGCCATGATGTGTCCGAGAGGGCCACCGAGTACCATAGGACAACCCTTGTTTACGTAATCAGCGAATTCCTTCTTACAGAGAATCATAGCACCACGTGGACCGCGAAGTGTTTTATGAGTTGTAGTTGTTACAATGTCTGCCCATTTTACTGGATCGTAGTCGCCAGTGAATACTTTTCCGGCAACAAGACCTGCGAAGTGAGCCATATCTACCATTAATACTGCTCCACACTTGTCTGCAATTTCGCGGAAGCGCTTGAAGTTGATCTTGCGAGGATAAGCAGAGAAACCTGTCAAAAGGATGAGAGGTTTTACTTCCATAGCCTGTTTTTCAATTGCGTCGTAATCGAGGAGGCCAGTTTCTTTATCTACACCATATGGATGGCTTTCAAACATACGTGCAGAAACGTTCATTTTATATCCGTGAGTAAGGTGACCACCACAAGAGTAGTCCAGACCCATAAGTTTCTGATTTCCGAACTTCTTGCGGAGAGCATCGAACTGTTCGTCTGTAAGGTCATTCAAAGATTTTACACCAAGCTCCTCGAGAGTAGGAGTTTCAACCTTTGCGCTAAGAATTGCCCAGTAAGCAACGAGGTTTGTATCAGCACCAGAGTGAGGCTGAACGTAAGCGTAGTCAGCACCAAAAAGAGCCTCAGCTTCGCGGGCTGCAGTGTTTTCAACAGCATCAATATTTACACAGCCGCCGTAGTAGCGGTGCTCAGGATAACCCTCAGCGTATTTATCAGTAAGAAGGTTGCCCATAGCAGCCTGAACGTTGAGCGAACAATAGTTTTCGCTGGCAACAAGCTTAAGGTGGCTTCTCTGATTTTCAAGTTCGTTTACAATGCTTGCGGCGATATCTGGTCCAACCGCAGCAACCTGCTGAAGATTTGCAACATAGGCACACATAGCGGCATTTGGCTTACCGTTTGTGGCAGCAAGATAGTTTTCCAAAGGTGTTGACATATTATAACCTCGTGTATGTGATTTTAATTATATTGAAATATTTTAGCGAAAATTAAGGTGATTGGGAATAGGGTATAGGAGGAGGGCGGAGCACCGCCCTGCGCGCAAGTCTCCTCGGCCGGCTGCGCCGTCCTGCGGTGTCTCGCGCTACCCACCCTCCTAGGGGCTCCGCCCCTAAAACCCTGCAAATTCTCCGGATTTTTGACTGTTTTCAGTAAAATCGGCCTATAGAATCACAGCAAATCAGGATTTTATAGGCCAAAAAATCAAAACTTCCATATTATTTTGACGAGAGATAGTGTTTTCTTCTATAATAATTATATGTACACAATACCTTCCAGCTTCCAGATCTTCATTTCACCAGACTGCGATCGTGCCGCCTTTATCCAGAATTATCTGAATGATGCCGGGCTTGAAGCGCCAATTTTACAAATGGAAGGAAAAAATCATATCTACGTAAAGTTTCCTCAGAATCAATATAACCCCACCTTCCGCATAAAAACCGTAATTGCCCATTACGACAGAATCGGAATCGGGGCAAACGACAACTCTGCGGCTGTTTTCTGTCTGCTGGAGTGGGCGTCCGAAATCGCCAGATTTTACGGTGGTGCTCAAAACACCGCCGCGGGCGGCCCATTATTCCATAATATCCGCCTTATTTTCACCGATGGCGAAGAACTGGGTGCAGCGGGCGTTGCAGAGCAGGGGGCCTTTCCTCTGGCCCAGGTTTTCCGCCGCCTCGGCATTACAAATGACGACATTTTTGTATTCGACTGCATGGGCCGGGGCGATGTTCCCATTCTCACTCAGACAAATCTTCCCCGCAAGGCTCCGGCTAAGTTTGTAAAAGCCTTCAGCGACCTGGAGCAGCGTGCAGCCACACTTTTGCAGAACTCTGCCGGTGGCCGTTGGTTCAGCCTGCCCTGCAATTATTCAGACAACGCAAGCTTTATTGCAAACGGCATTCCGGCTGTGGCAATTACCATGTTGCCTTCCCTGGAGGTTACAGCGGCTACCCGGGGAGAAATTCCAGAAACCTGGCAGCTTCTGCATACCGCGGGTGACAATCTGGCTTCACTTACGCCACAAAGCTTCGAAATCTTCCATAATATTCTGAATAATCTTGCCGCCCTTAAAACACTTTGTTAGGCTTGTGTCATGCTGAACTTGTTTCAGCATCTATTTATTACAAAGCTCTTTCAATATAATATGATTTATGCTAACACTTTCTCAGTTCTACGAATCAATCTTTGGCTGTAAAACTTACAAGATTTCTCTTGATGCCGGCTGTACCTGTCCTAACCGCGACGGTACAAAAGGGACTGGCGGCTGCATTTTCTGCTCGCAGGCTGGCAGTGGAGATTTTGTGGCAGACCGGACACTCAGTATTTCAGAACAGATAGAACAGGGGAAGATGCTTGTCGAAAACAAAGTTCGCGGGCGAAGCGGGGAGCGGCGCGGAAAGTATATCGCCTATTTCCAGAGTTTTACTTCAACCTATGGCGAGCCTGCAGATTTGTTGAAAAAATATCACGAAGCCCTTCAGTGCGAGGGTGTTGTGGGACTGGCTGTAGCCACCCGCCCGGACTGCCTGAACGATGAAATCCTGGCAGGCCTCGCAGAAATCTCCCAAAATCATTTTGTTCAGATAGAACTGGGCCTTCAGACCTGCAATGAAGATACCGGACGTCTCATAAACCGCTGCTACACCAATCAGGATTATATAGCTGCGGTTCACCGAATCCGCGAGGCGGCCTCACAAATCCACATAGTCACCCATCTCATTTTCGGGCTTCCCAACGAGACCGAAGCAGACATGCTGAACTCGGTAAAGTTTGTAGCAGAACAGAATCGTCAAGAAACGACAGAATCTTGTCATGCTGAAATTGTTTCAGCATCTCCATTCGGCCTCAAAATCACCTCCCTCTACATCCTGCAAAACACCAGACTTGCTGCACTCTACGAAGCCGGTCAATACCAGCCCCTCACAAAGGAGCAGTACTTCGACTTCTTAAAAAAAGCTCTGCCTCTCATCCCTGAAAATTGCGTAGTCCACCGTCTCACCGGCGATCCTCCAAAAAAGGAACTTCTGGCACCATCGTGGACTACAGACAAGAAAAGAGTGCTCAATGAAATTTCGGCCGTCATTGCGAGGAGCGTAGCGACGAAGCAATACGAGTGTGTCAAGGCACGCTATCGCTTAAAGCCTTGACGCACTCGTTTTGAGGGGTGATGATAAGTATCACCCCCCTCAATCCATTGTTACCCCTTGACTTTCCATTAATCTCATAATAAAATTCTACTATTATAATAAACATTTTTGGGTGGGATCAAAATGTCAGAGAAAAAAACTGGGCTTCAGGCTCGCATTGCCGCTATGCAGGCAGCAGAAAAGGCTGCTGCAGCAAAATCAACTGCTTCAAAAACGACTCCTACAAAAAAAACAACAACTACAAGCAAAACTACAGCAAGCGCAAAAACTGCAGCAAAGCCTGCAGCTAAAACAACTGCAAAGCCTGCAGCTAAAACAACTGCAAAGCCTGCAGCTAAAACAACTGCAAAACCTGCTGCTAAGACTGCTGCTAAAACTCCTGTAAAAGCAGCCGCAACAAAATCTGCTGCAGCAAAAACTGTAAAAGCCGCTCCTGCTGCAAAAACTACAGCAAAACCAGTTGCAGCAAAGACTGCCGCAGCAAGTAAAACTACCGCAGCTGCAAAGCCGGCTCCTGCAGCCAAAACAAGTACAGCCGCTGCAAAATCACCGGCAAAGAAAGCCCCTGCTGCATCTTCAAAAACTGCTTCTGCAGTTTATGACGAAGATTCCATCCAGCACCTTGAAGGTCTCGAGCATATCCGCCTCCGCCCAGGTATGTACATTGGCTCCCTCGGCGATGGTTCAAATGAAAACGACGGTATCTACATTCTTCTTAAGGAAGGAATCGATAACTCTGTCGACGAGTTCTCTCAGGGCTTTGGTAAAAAAATTGATATTGAAATTAAAGAAGGCCGCGTAAAAATCCGCGACTACGGACGTGGTATTCCTCTTGGAAAACTTGAAGATTGTGTATCAAACGTAAACACGGGTGCCAAGTACAACAACAACGTATTCAAGCAGGCAATCGGTATGAACGGTGTAGGTATTAAAGCTACCAACGCTCTTTCTTCTTATTTCCGTGCAGCATCTATACGTGACGGTAAAATGGCCGTAGTTGAATTCCAGAAGGGTGAAAAAATCAGCGGAAAAACCGGAGCTGCAAAGCCTGGTGTTCCAAACGGAACTTACCTTGAGTTCGAGCCTGATACAGAACTTTTTGGAAAATACAGCTTCAACATGGAGTATGTAGAAAAACGCCTCTGGAATTATGCTTACCTTAACCCTGGACTTCTTTTAAGATGTAACGGCCAGGACTACGTAAGCCAGAACGGTATTCAGGATCTTCTTGAGCACGAGATGGATGGTAAGCCCCTTTACAAAATCTTCAGCTACAAAGGCGAGAATCTTGAGTTCGTGTTAACTCATACTAACAGCCTGGACAAATATGTTTATTCATTTGTAAACGGTCAGAGTACAGAGGATGGTGGTACCCACGTTACTTCCTTCCTCGACGGTGTTACTAAAGGTGTAAACTCTTTCTTCAAAAAAGAATACGACGAAAAGGATGTTTGTGGCGGACTTATCTGTGCCCTCAAAATCGGCCTTGATAATCCTATGTTTACAAGCCAGACAAAGAACAAGCTTGGTAACGTAGAAATCCGTGCTCCAATTATTAAAGAAGTTCAGCTTGCCGTTGATGACTGGCTGCGCCACAATCCTGACGTAGCCGGCGCCCTGGAAGATAAAATCATTAAAAACCAGAAGGCTCGCAACGAAATCAACAGCGTAACCGAAAAGCAGATCCGTGAAGCAGAAAAATCTGTAATGCTCAAAATCAAAAAGCTTAAGGACTGCCGCTACCATCTTCAGGATGGAGAGAAGGGTGCCAACTCTATGATCTTTATTACCGAGGGAGATTCTGCGACTGGTTCTATGGTAGGAAGCCGCGACGTTTCTTACCAGGCAATTTTCTCTCTGCGCGGTAAACCGGAAAATATGTACGGCCGCAAAAAGTCTGCGCTTTTTGATAATGAAGAATTGAAAAATCTTACCTTCAGTCTTGGTGTTCAGAAAGACATTGAAGGCCTGCGTTATGACAAAATCATCATCGCAACCGATGCCGATAATGACGGCTTCCATATCAGAAATCTTGTTATGACTTATCTCCTGCTTTTCTTTGAAGAGCTGGTTCTGACAGGTCACGTTTATATTCTGGAAACTCCGCTTTTCCGTGTACGCAATAAATCAAAAACCGTTTATTGCTACTCAGAAGAAAGCCGTGACAAAGAAGTTGCCAAGATGGGAAAATCAGCCGAGGTAACCCGCTTTAAGGGACTTGGAGAAATCAACCCTAGTGAGTTCGGTCAGTTCATCTTCCCTCGTAAAGAAGGCGAGAGTGAGGACAAGGGTATGCATCTTACACAGGTTACAATCCAGACCCTTAAGAACGTTCCTCAGGTTCTCAAGTTCTATATGGGTAATAACACTCCTGAGCGCCGCGACTTCATTGTACATAACCTGGCTAAAGAAATCGACGCATAGGAGGGGAAAGCCTTCCCCTGCGCTCGCACTTCGTTGCTCGCTACCCCTTCTACGGGGCTCCGCCCCGTAACGCCCCGGTGAAGTATTACTTAAAAAATTTACTCTAGTTTAAATTATATCTTTGTGTTATAATTATGCTTTCATAATAAATTGTTTCGAGGTACTTTATGGACTTAAAAGGACGCAATTTTCTTACATTAAAAGATTTCACTCCGGAAGAGATTACAGGGCTTCTTGACCTCGCTGCCGATCTCAAGGAAAAAAAGCGTAAGGGTATTCCTGTGGACATTCACCGTGGAAAAAACATTGCCCTCATTTTTGAAAAGACCAGTACCCGTACCCGTTGTGCCTTTGAAGTTGCCGCACACGACCTTGGCATCTGCACAACTTATCTTGCAGAGGGCAGCCAGATTGGTAAAAAAGAAAGCATTGCAGATACAGCCCGCGTTCTCGGCCGCATGTTCGACGGAATTGAATACCGTGGTTTTGAACAGACTCTTGTAGAAGACCTGGCAAAATATTCAGGCGTTGTTGTCTGGAACGGACTCACAAACGAATATCACCCGACACAGATGCTGGCTGATATGCTTACAATCCGCGAGCACTATGGAAAGCTTAAGGGACTTAAACTTGTATACTTTGGAGATGCCCGCTATAACATCGGGAATTCGCTTTGTATCGTATGTTCTAAGCTTGGCCTTAATCTTACTCTCTGTGCACCAGAAAAATATTTCCCTAATAAGGCACTGGTGGAAGAGTGTCAGAAATGGTGCCAGGAAAGCGGAGGCTCAATCACTCTTGAAAGTGATGTTGCTAAAGCAGCGCAGGATGCAGATATCATTTACACTGATGTTTGGGTAAGCATGGGTGAGCCTGATGAAGTATGGGCAGAACGCATTGCAGATCTTAAGCCATATCAGGTTAATGCTGATGTAATGAAAAAGGCAAAGCCAACTGCTATCTTTATGCACGACCTTCCATCCTTCCACGATCTCAATACAAAAATCGGTAAGGAAATAGGTGAGAAGTTTGGTCTTACTGCAATGGAAGTTACAGACGAAGTTTTCGAAAGCAAACAGTCGGTAGTTTTCGACGAAGCCGAAAACCGCATGCATACAATAAAAGCGGTAATCGCCGCAACTTTGGGAAATAATTTCTAGGAGAACAATATGAATGCTATTATAACTGTCGTAGGATCAGATAAAGTCGGAATCATCGCAAAGGTTTCTCAGTACCTTTCAGAGCATAAAATCAACATTGCAGATATCACCCAGACTATTCTTTCTGGTAATTTTGTAATGATGATGATGGTAGATCTTTCTGCTGCCGACATCGACATTGAAACTCTCCGCACCAACATGAACAAACTTGCCGAAGACATGGGTGTAGAAATCAACATCATGAACGAGAAAGTCTTTAGCGCTATGCATCGAGTGTAACAAGTTTTGCGTATGCAAAACTTGCGGCGGCGGTCACTGCATAATATATGAGCCGAAGGTTTTACCCGCCGCCGGCTATGCATCGAGTGTAAAAAATAACAGCTTATTTATTTTTTTTTGCATCCCCCGATTTTCTATGTTAAAATATAACTGATGGAATTCGGATATTCAGGCTACTATATAATAGGTGAAATTGTAACCTGCTGGGGTGCCTTCCTTATTTGTGTAAATACGATTCTCTCCTATGCGCTTTACGACAGACGCCAGCGCTTCTTTTTGTATGCAGCTGCTTCTACATTTTTAGCCTCTTTTTTCAATATCATATCTGCTTATAATATAGAACATTATACAGAGCATTCACATTTTATCTGCATGTTCATAACTTCAATTTACTTTTTCTTTCTGCTTGTTTGCCCCTTCATAATGACAAGTTATGTCTGTGATATGGCTTTACAAAGCAAAAAGAAAAAGAAAGTATTTAATATAATTCTGGGTATTGTTCAGTCCCTGTATTTTATTTTTGTAATAATCAATACAAAGACAGGCTGGATATTCAGTTTTGATGATAAGCTTGGTTATATAAGAGGTCCTGCTAAAAATATAACTTATATTCTTTCAATGGCCTATGGACTGGTAATAGTTGGTACAGTTATTATTCAGCGTCGTTTTCTTGCAAGACGAATTTTCTGGGTATTTATTATCTATCCATTTATTTCCATCTACTTTGTAGCAATACAATTTTTCTTCCCGAAAATCCTGCTTACCGGTGTAGCATCATTTACATCAATATTGTTTGCCTATATGACAATCCAGTCTTATACAATGGAAATTAACCTCAAAACTGGACTTATGACAGAAAGCCGCCTTCGCAGAAGAATTGCCATGCAGCGTCACGATGGTGTTCTTTTTGTAATGACCATTGATAATATCAATATGATTCAGTCCTGTCTGGATGTACTGGAACTCAATCAGATGTATCTGCATCTGGGTGAAATCTTTATGGCAAACTTTCCGCGCAATGGCTATATTCTTACAATGAACCGCCTTGCAGCTATTGGCCGTAATATGGCTGAAGTTCAGCAGAAAAGTAAAAAGGTACTTTCTGATATTAAAAAACTTAGTACGGATATAAACTCAGTAATTCCTATTCCAATTGAATCTTATTCTTCTGCAATTCAGTTTTCAAAAGATAGTAAAGATTATGATTCAATGATGGATCTGATAAACAGTATGCTGGTAAAGGCTAAGGCCTCGCAACTTAAGAATCTTCAAATTTGTGATGAATCTGTTTTTGTTGACCGCGAAAGAAAGCGTTATATTTATAGAATTTTAAAGCGGGAACTGAATCTGGAAAGCCAGCAGTTCCAGGTCTGGTATCAGCCGATTTATTCAATTTCCGGAAAACAGTTTGAATATATGGAAGCTCTTTCCCGTTTGCGTGGAACTGAACTTGGAGATATTCCTCCTCAGGAATTTGTACAGGTTGCAGAAAATCGTGGCCTTATTGAAATGCTTGGCTTTGTGTCATTTGAGAAAGTCTGTAAATTTATTTCTGATAACCGCGATACAGTAAAAGCTGTTTCAATAAACTTTTCAGTTTATCAGATGATGAATCCAAAAGTGGTAGACAATGTCCTTGATACGATAAAACGCTTCAGTCTTTCTCCTTCAAATATCGTTATGGAAATTACAGAAAGTATTTTCATTGATAACTACGAACTGGTTATGAAGCATATGCTGGAGCTTGCCCAGGCTGGTGTTAAGTTTTATCTTGATGACTTTGGAACAGGTTATTCTAATCTGACAAATGTAATTTCTCTGCCTTTCTCTACAATCAAAATGGACCGTTCTCTTGTGCTTGCAATGGAAGAAGGTCAGAAGGGTGTGAGTCTTTTCTTTGATCTTGTAAGTACCTTCAAGGGAGTTGGTTTTAAGATTCTTGTAGAAGGCGTTGAAACAAATAATCAGAATTACCTTGTTGAGCGGGCAGGAGTTGATTATATTCAGGGCTTCCTCTACAGCCGTCCTCTTCCGCCAGACGAATGCGTTGAATTATTAAAGCGGACTGTAAACGGAGGCTTTGCTCCTTCGGGCGCGAAAAAGACCAGAAGTTCAGCTTCTGCTAAAAAGTAATTACTTCCTCGTAAACCTGAATTGCAAACTGATCTGTCATTCCAGAAATAAATTCTATTATGCATTTTGTGTAAGACTCGTTATCGTGTAAATCAAAAACAGGCTGTGTGTTATATTTAAGTACTGCCTTGCGGTCTACAAAGGAGTGGCGGCTTGTATCAAATGGCTGATAGCTTGTATATTTTATAAGCCAGTCTTCAAAGGTCTGGCAGAGCTTTGGATAAAAACGCAGAGCCTGTCCAACACGGCCGGTTTCTGCATAGATCTTTGTTTTCTGCAGAGTCCGGAAAAGTGTCCCTATAATGTTTTCTGCATAAATTGCAAACTCACCAAGTCTCCAGTGTTTATAAATACGGGCAAAGTTGAACTTCTTAAGTTCAAGAATAAAGCGGAAATATTCTTCCGAAAAGCAAAGACCTTTTTCCGGGCTGCTCTGTTCGCAAAGGTCTACAATCAGGTCGTTGATTAGGGTAGTAGTGTTTACTGCCTTGCCGCTTCTAAGGGCTCTGGCACCCTTTCGTTCAAAGCCAAGTGTGCTTCCAACAATTTCACGAAGCTCCCTGTAGGCTGCCATATCAATTATGTGATAGGCCCTGGCGTCTTCTATATCACGGCCAAGATATGCAATTTTATCTGCAACTTTTACTACGCAGCCTTCCCAGGTAAAAGGCTGAATAAAGCCTGGTCTTTTAATTGAATATAAATCAATTGCTTCTTCACGAGGTTTTATAGCCTGCTGGTCAATTTCTCCGCAGTGACAGATAAGTCCGTCCCTTACTGCGTAGGTAAGATTCAATGGCTGTTCAAAGCCGTTCGGGTCAGGCAGAGTTTCAATAAAATCTGCAAAGAAAAGACTGTTTCTTTCATGCCAGAATTTTTTAGGAGCATTATGTCCTTCCTTCTGCTCAAGAAGTTTATTAAGACAGTCTTCGCCGTGGTGGCCGAATGGTGCGTGACCTATATCATGACCCATTGCAATTGCACCGGCAAGCTGTTCGTTTAAGCCCAGATACTTTGCAATAGTAGTTGCAACAGAGGCAACATGCATAACATGTTCCATACGGGTACAGATATGGTCATTGTGAGGAGCAAAAAATACCTGAGTTTTATGTTTAAGACGGCGGTAGGCCTGAGAGTGCAGAATTCTGGTATAATCACGTTCAAAATCTGTTCTTATTTCATTATTTCTGCCATAAATAGGGATTTCACGCTTTATTGCCTGTTCCCATTTTGCATTATTTGAATCAGTTCTAACTTCAAAAAAAGAATTCTGCATTATTTTCCGCCTCCTATGTAATTATATGGTATAAAAATGATTTTGTAAAACTGCCTAAGTAGTGTTATAATCAAATGATATGCTGAAAGATAACAGACTCATAAGGCGACTGTTCGGAGAGCAGTATGACATACAGCACAGGCTTCTCAATATCATCCTTGTAGTAGGTATCTTAGGCGTTGCTTTTGCATGCGTTATGTCTCTCATAATGCATCAGAATAGATTTACTCAGATTCTTTCTTTTATAAGTCTTGTCTCTTTTATATTAATTTTCTGGATTGCAAATAGTCTTAAACGTTCTCAAATGGCGATTATCATCTTTGCAATTCTCTTTGATAATATCATGCTTCCCAGCCTTTATATTTCCTCTGGTGGTATAGAAGGCGGAATGCCTCTGTGGTGTCTTTTAGGTTTTGTTTTTCCTTTTCTGCTTATAAAAGGAAAAAGCTGCATTACTGTTTTCGTAATAAGTATTACAGAGTTTATAGTTCTTATTGTTTACTCTTATTATCACCCTGAAATTATTATGAAAATGGAAAACCTGCAGATGGTTCTTATGGATATGGTAATAACCATGATTGCAGTTGCAGTTATCATTGCTTCCATTTTCAGGTATCAGGCCCATATTTATCAGAAACAGCAGAGGGCAATTATTAAGTCTGTAAGAGAAGCAAATCAGGCTATTAAACAGAAACAGGACTTTATTTCTAACGTTTCTCACGATATTCGTACTCCAATGGATTCAATTATCGGCTTTACGGAACTTGCCAGAAAAAATATGGATAATCCGGAAAAACTTAGGGACAGTCTTGAAAAAATCTCCCGTGCATCTGGTCATCTTTTGAATCTTGTAAATGAAGTTCTTGATATTTCTAAAATAGACAGCGGTAAATCTGTTGTTGAAGAGGAAATGTGTAGTATTCACGAAATTGTTGATAACGTGTGTCAGCTTTTGCAGCATGAAATTGATAACAAAAAACTTAAGCTTGAGTTTGATTACAGCATGCTGGATGAAGATGTTCTTTCCTGTGATAACCTTCGTTTAAATCAGATCTTGTTAAACCTTGTAAGTAATGCTGTAAAATATTCTTATGAAGGCGGTACAATTTCAATTTCTGTTATTCAGCTTTCTTCTGAAGATGAAAGTAAAGTAATAAATGAATTCCATATAAAGGATGAAGGCTGCGGTATGACTCCGGAATTTAAGGAGCATGTTTTTGAGCCTTTTGCCCGCGATAAATCATCTCCTGTTTCTGCAGAAGGTACAGGTCTTGGTCTTACTATTGCAAAATCGCTTACCGAAATTATGGGCGGATCTATAGAGGTTGTAAGTGAGCTTGGAAAAGGTTCTGAGTTTACAGTTACAGTTCCTCTTTCAATTCCTTCTCTTACGGAAATTGAGGAAGAGCAGGATATTGTTATTTATGACTTTAAGGGCCGCAGGGTTCTTGTCGTTGATGATAATCAGCTTAACCGCGAAATCCTTGTTGAAGCAATGCGCGAAGAGGGCTTTGATGTTGATGAGGCAATTGATGGTTCCTTTGCCATTGAAAAACTCCGCGATACAGAGCCTGGTACCTATGAACTTGTTATTCTTGATTTACAGATGCCGGTTATGGATGGTTATGAAACTACAAAAATCATCAGAAGCTTTAAGGATCCTAAGGTTTCTCAAATACCTATTGTTGCTCTTACAGCTGATGCTCTTCCAGAAGAAAAGACCCGTGCCTTTAACTGCGGTATAAATGCGTATCTTGTTAAGCCTGTTGATATGCCTGCTTTGCTTAAAGTCCTTATGCTTTTCTTCAGGGAAAATAAACGTTCATAAAAGGAGGTGCTTTGTGGAAAGATGTGTAGTTGCCCTTACGTCAAGTTCTGTAAATGAAGAAGCTTACTCAGAAATCCAGACTCAGCTGGATGCCCATGAAGCAGCTCCAAAGCTTATAATTGTTTTCTCAGAAATTGATATGCTCTGGTTCTTTTCTCAAAAACTTCAGAACCGCTATCCGGATGCAGTTGTTATCGGCTCTTCAACTTATATAAATTATAACTCAGAAGGCTACAGTCACAGCGGTGCTTCTGTAATGGCCATCAATTCCGGAATTGAAGTTTCTGCCGGCCTTCTTTTTGATATAGACCGGCACCCGATAATGTATAAGGAGCATATAAGGCTTGCTTTAGAAAAGCTTTCCTCTTATGAAAATACCTGTTGTCTGGAATTTATGACGGCCTTTGGAAAGGCGGAAGAGCTCGTTTTGGACACTTTTGAAGAAGTTCTGGAAGGAAAGGGGATAACTGTTGCCGGTGGTTCTTCGGGATCTGCTCTGGAACGTAAGGAAACCTTTGTCGCTCTTAATGGAGAAATCTATAAACAAACCTGTGCCTTTGTTTTCATTCATAACCTGGAAGGAAAGATTGGCTTCTATCGTGAAAATATTTTTAAGCCAACCTCATACAGATTTACTGCAACCTATGCAGACTGCGAAGATCGCACCGTTATGGAATATGATGGTGAGCCTGCTGCAGAAATCCTTTCACGGGCTCTTAATGTAACAACTGATAAACTGCAGAAAGAACTTACCCTGCATCCAATGGGACGTATTGTAGATGGAAGCATAAACATTACAGAAGCAAACGAGGTTCTCCCGGACGGATCAATTTCTTACTTTGCAACTATTTACAATCATACAAAAATGCTACTTCTTGAGACTGATAATGTAAGAAGGGTATGGAGCGAAACGGTACAAAGAGTCAGAAATGATATTCCAAAACCTTCTTTTACAATTTCTGTGAACTGTCTTTCAAGGTCCAGACTTTTTGAAAATGAAGGCTGTTTCGGCGAGTTTGTAAATGTACTGCGGAATTATGGAAACTTTATTGGAGTTTCTGGTTACGGAGAACAGCTTAATTTTATTCATCTGAATCAGACAATGGTTCTTCTTGTTTTTGAGTGAGGCTGAAATGGGCAGATATAATAACGGAATCATATATACAAATGATAATTGTATAGGCTGTAACAAGTGCATTACTAACTGTTCTCTTATGGGTGCAAATATTTCCATTGTTAAAAATGGAAAAGCCCGCATTGAAATTGATTCCAGAAAATGTAATGACTGTGGCCGTTGTATTAATATCTGTGTACATCATGCCCGTGACTTTCGGGATGATACCGACGCTTTTATTGCAGATCTTAAAAAAGGTGAAAAAATATCTTTAATTCTTGAGCCTTCTGTTTTTGCGATTTATGGAGAAAAGGTTGCCGGTATTATAGGCTGCCTCCGTAAACTTGGCCTTGTAAAAGTTTATGATGGTTCTTATGGCCGTGAGATTTGTGCTTATCTTACCGTTTCTTATCTGAAAAAAGCTAAGTCTCTTCCTGTTGATGACAGATGTTTTATAAGCAATGCCTGTCCTGCCATGGTAACAGTGGTTCAGAAATATCATCCTTTCCTCTTGAAAAAGATGATTCCTGTGCAGCCGCCTGCAATCTGTACTGCTATTTACGCCCACAAGTATCTTGGTGATGATAATAAAATTGCCTGTCTTGGCACCTGTATTGCAAATAAAGATGAAGTAGAAAGTGAGAATACAAGGGGAGCTGTTTCCTATAATGTTACAATTTCTCACTTAATGGAAAAACTTACAGATTATAATTTTGATGATTACGCAAATGATGGCGAACTGGACTTAAAAGGAAACGGCTTTGGTTCTATTGTTTCGGTTGGCGGAGAGTTCTCAGACATTGTGTCTTATTTCTTTTCACACACAGAAACAATTCTTGCTCTTCAGGGCTTTTCTTCAGACAATATCAGTTCTTTGTATATGTCACTGGATCCTAAACTGAAGGAAAATCAGCCTCTTTTTGCAGAAATAACAGCCTGCAAAAGCGGTTGTATAGGCGGTCCAGGAGTTTCTTTGCAGCATGTTGACAGAGGAACTATTTATTCTAATGCCATATCAATTCGAAAAAAGATAAATGAACAGTATTCAGAAATTGATAATCCGGAAAAATTCTGGAAACTGGTCAGCTCTCAGTTTAAATATATACGTCCGGAAGATTTTAAGCGTGAATATATTGATTGTTCCCGCCAGCAGTTTAAAATTCCAAAGAGTGCCTTTGAAGAAATTTTCAATGACATGTTAAAGAATACTCCTGAAAAACAGAGTATTAACTGCGGTTCCTGTGGTTATAATTCCTGCAGGGATATGGCGCGGGCCATTGCTTATGGATACAGCCGAAAAGAAAACTGTATCCAATATATGAAAGATCTTCTTATTAAGCGTTATTACACCGATTCTGAGACCGGCCTTATGAGCCGAGAGGCTTTTGTTCAGGCTGGCAACAGGCTCTTTTCTGAAAATTCAAATAAAACTTTCATTGTTGCAGTTGGCGATGTAAATAAACTTAAAATTATTAACGACCTTTACGGCTTTTCAACTGGAACTGATGCCTTAAAACAGGTTGCTGCAACCCTTAAGCAGATTGCAGGGGATGATGGCCTTGTTGCAAGGCTTGGCGGCGGTTCTTTTGCTATCTGTCTTGAAAATTCTGTAGATAATCTGCAAAGACTTCAGTCCTGCAAGGTTTTTGATAGCGGCTCTGTTCATATGTCTTTCCCGATTACAATGCATTTTGGTATCAGAATTGCAAATGCTTCTCTGGGATTAACAACGGCAATGGATCAGGCATCTCTTTGTATGGATAATAATATTTCGTCTGTACAAAACACTTTTACAGCTTTTACAGAAAAGAATGTTGAAAATACTCATCTTGAAGCAGAAATTACTTCACAGATGCAGCAGGCCTTAGCTAACGGTCAGTTTAAAATATGGTTTCAGCCTCAATATTCAGCTGCAACGGGAGATCTTGTTGGCGCCGAAGTTTTGTGCCGCTGGATAAAAGAAGACGGTTCAATTATTTCTCCAACTGTATTTATTCCAATAGCAGAAAAAAACGGTTTTATCCGTAGTCTGGATGAAGAAATCTGGACAAATGTTTTTGCCGCTTTAAGATCCTGGCTGGATGTTGGTATAGAACCTGTTCCTCTTTCTATTAATATTTCACGTGTAAGCCTTGAAACAGATAAAATTTATTACATCATTAAGCGTCTTAAAGAAAGATATAATATACCTGAAAAATATATTCATTTTGAAATTACCGAAAGTGCTTCCATTTCCAATAAAGAATTACTGAATCAGAGAATTCAGAAGATCCGGGATCTTGGTTTCAGAATTGCAATGGATGATTTTGGAAGTGGTTATTCTTCCCTCAATTCCCTTAAAGATATGCCTGTAGATATTGTTAAACTTGATATGGGCTTTATGAGTGGAGATGACAATATGAACCGGGGCGGTACAATTATTAATTATGTTGTCCGCATGGCTCAGGGACTTGAATATATTACGGTTGCGGAAGGAGTAGAAACTCTTGAACAGGCAGACTTCCTGCGAAGTATTGGTGTAAATATATTTCAGGGCTTCTTATATGCAAGACCAATGCCGGAAGAGCAGTTTATTGCTATTCTAAAGGCAACCCGCATGCATCCGGGAATTTCAAGACCAAGAACCTTTGGGCAGATTGATATAAGAAAATTCCTTACACCAGATTCATCAGAAAGCCTTATGTTTGAAGACTTTACAGGCCCTGCAGCAATTTATGAATTTGATGATGTTACAAAATCACTGACTCTTATACGCGCCAATAAAAAATTCTTAAAGCTTTTTGAGCTGGAGGACCTTTCCTTTGCAGAGGTTCGTAAGAATCTGAAAAAACTCATGGGTAAAACTGCCTTTAAGTGGCTTATTCAGCGTTCCGAAGAGTCTCTTTCTGAAAATAAAGAAGTTGAATGCTCAATAGAAATGCGAACCTTTGTTAAGCATAATCCTGTCTGGGTAAAAAATCATATCTGGGAAATAAGCAGAAACGGACAGAAGCATTCTTTCTATATTCTTACAGAAGATATTACTAATGAAAAAATAACAGAAAGTACACTTGAAATATCAAATCAGCAGCTTGGTCTGATGATGGATAATTCCCAGGTTGGCTTATGCCTTATGCATATGGATGTTGATTTTAAGCATCTGTTTAATGTTGTAAGTCTGAGAGTTCTTCGTGTAAATCAAACCTTTGTACAGATTTCCGGTTTCCCGGAAGAAGTTGTTTTAAACTGGACGGAAAAAGATGCTTTTGCGGTAATTCATCCGCATGATCTGGCTGGTTTTAAGTTTATTATGGTAAAGGCTTTTATGGATAAGTTTACAAAGCCTGTATCTTATGAATATCGTGCCTTAAGACGCGATGGTTCTTATCTGAAAGTAAAAATTATAGCAACTGGAATCCAGCAGCCGGATAAATCCTTTATGCTGATTACAAATTATATACCTTTGGAATAATTAATAAGCAAAAAAAAAGACTTACTTTTGAAGTGTACCCAAAAGTAAGTCTTTTTTTTCGCCTTATATATATTTATTTTGCTTTCTTAGACATCGGGCGAACAAGGAAACAGCTGAGACACATTGCCACAGCGTACAGAATTGTTGTTACGATAAGTACGTTCTGATATCCAACAGGATTAGCCTGAACTCCGTGTACATCAATAAACTCGCCTGTGTGCTTTACAATGTAAGAAGCCATCTGGTTTCCTGTAAGACCAGCAAATGCCCATGCAGAAAGTGTAATTCCGTGAATGGCAGAAATATTACCCATTCCGTAGTGGTCAGAAAGAAGGGTAGGAACGTTAGAGAATCCTCCACCGTAACCTGCGTTTACAATGAAAATCAAAGCAAGTACAAAGATGATAAGAGCAGTATTTCCGGCTCCGTTTGCAATTCCCTTTGTAAGAAGAACAATCAAAGTAGATACGATTGAAAGTGTGAAAATCAACTTATAGATTGTGTTGCGGTCCTTAAGCTTATCAGCCCATGCAGAGAATCCAAGGCGTCCACCTGCGTTGAAGAGGGCAGAGATTGTAGAAATGATTCCTGCAAAAGCACCGAGCCCTACACATTTTACAATCATCTTTTCCTGAGAAATGATGGCAAGACCACAAGTGATGTTGATATAGAACATAAGCCAGATTCCAATGTAAGAAGCGATTGGTTCTGTCTTAAGAGTTGCAATAATTCCTTCTTCCTTAGATTTAGTCTGAGGTTCAACCCAACCTTCAGGTTTAGCAAGAATGAGGTGTCCGATGAACATCATTACAAAGTAAACACATGCAAGAATGTAGAACATCTTGTAAACACCGCCTTCTCCAAGACCTGTAAGCATGCGGCTCATGATAGGAGAAGCAATAGCTTTAGCTGCACCAAAGCCTGCTACAGCAAGACCAGTTGCAAGACCTTTTTTATCCTTAAACCAGAGCATTAAAGTCTTTACTGGAGAAAGGTAACCGGTACCAAGACCAATACCCATAATAAAGCCGTAGCTGATGTAGATTCCAACGAGAGAAAGTACACTGTGCGGGTGAGTTCCACCGTACCAGATAAAGAAGCCTGTTCCGGCCATACCAAGTGCAAATGTGATTGAAGCAATCAAAGAAGACTTGTGAATGTTTTTTTCTACAAGGCCGCCAAGGAAGGCAGCTGACATTCCCAGGAAGAAGATTGCAAAGCTGAATGCCCATTCTACAGCGCCCTTTGAAAAGCCGATGTAGTCTGCAATTTCCTGGCTGAAAATTGACCAGCAGTATACAGTACCGATACTGCAGTGGAGAAGAAGAGCCGGGATTGCACCGCGGATCCACTTATTCTGAATGTTTTTCATTTTTGTTATTCCTTAAGAATATAAAATATTATCTGTTATTTTATCAATCTTTAGAATTTTGTTCTATATCCTAAATCAAGAGAGAAAGCATGACCAGGTCTCTGTCTTACAAATTCCATAAGGCGTACAGTTGCCTGAGCATGAATTTGTCCTGAAAGGAATTGTGATTCAAAGTAAGGAGTTATAGAAATATTAATACCGTTAGAGGCAATATTCATAATGTCCTTAAGATCTGCAAGTGACTTATCAATAAATGAAACTGATGTATGAACACCATAAGTTACTGTATTAGAAGCACCTGCAGAAGACTGACCATAGAAGTTTACATCAAGTCCAAAAGTATCATCTACAAAAAGAAGGTTCTTTACAGTCTTTTCAGGAAGAGAGTAAAGGGTTATGTTCATGTGTGCATTTTTGATTTTTAAACGAGGCTCAACAAGAAGGTAAATGTCATCCGGAGAAACAATGCTTTCTCGGTTTGCATTGAAGTTTGCGTTATAAATACCAGCCTGAACAAAGAGTGAGTTTGTATAATTGTTACCAAGGAGAATTGTTGTACCGGCATGCCAGTAAACTTTTTCTACAACTAAGAGTGCCTGTTCTCCATGATACTCATTTGCAATTGGAATACCGATTCCGCAGGCAAAATCAAAAGTTAAGTAGTTTAATACAGTTGCAAAGCGAAGGTCTGTATTTAAGATGTAAGAATCTGCTGTGTCATCAATAATATCTTTTTCGTGATTAAGATAGATGTAGCCGCCGAAGGCAACTGGGCTGTTGTAAAATCTTATAATATCAGCAATTCCAACTCCAAAGTGAGGGTAGAGGATAGAACCTGCAAGACCAAGATAGCTTTCTGTAATTTTTGATTCAATCGGCTTAATATTGAAATATCTTTGAAGGAATACATCTGAACCGATAGGATCATAGGTTCCCATGAAAATACTGAAATAGTTTGCGCAGCTGTAAAGGTTTGCTCTTCCGATTAAGGAAAGCTCGTCTATCTGAAACAAAGATTCAGTTTCGTGGAAAATAGACTGAGAAAGAAAATCTCCTGTATTAATAGAAAATTCCAGGTGACTCCAGAGGTTAGGAGTAAAGTTGAACTGTCCTGCAAAAAAGGCCTGAAGCTTTAAATCCGGGTCATAGTCATCAACCTTAGGATTAGCGGAATAGTTGAGTTTTCCGCCTGCATAGCCAGAGAAGGAGGTTGCGGCAAAAAGACCTGTAGAGATATAAATAACTGCCGCCAGTAAAATAATGTGCTTTCTATTCATAGTATAATGCTCCTGTTTCATTATCGGCAGAAAATGGCCTTATCATCACAAAAATAGCAAAAAGGGTGAAAAAAGAAATTTCTCGTTAAAAATACGTTTTCGCTTGAAATATGCCATTTTCGAGTTATAATAGTTCTATATGAGTGATTATCTTGACCCAAATAACGAAGAACTGTTGAAAGACTTCTTCGCGGAAGCAGAACAACAGGTAGAACAGCTGGAGAGTAATATTCTCGTTATTGAAAATGATCCTTCAAATCACGAAGCGATTGATGAGATATTCCGTGCCGCCCATACACTTAAAGGTGGTTCTGCAACTGTAGAAATGATGGAACTTTCTCACTTCACACACGTTGTAGAAGATGTGCTTGATGAGATTCGTTCAGACAGACTCAAAGTAGACGAAGATGTAGTAGATCTTCTTCTTACTTCCATAGATGTTATTAAGGCAATGCTTGAAGCCCGCCAGAACGGAAGTGTTTACGAAGAAAATATTGATTCTATTGTAGAAAAGCTTCATGGCTATATTCCGCAGAATGGTGGAAAGGCTTCTGCAAAGGCTGCAAAAGCAAAACCTGCCGCAGCTGCAAAGCCAGCCGCTGCACCAGCTCCTGCACCTCAGCCTGCAGCTGCCGCCTCAGCTCCTTCAGAAGTTCTTGTTCTTCCAGATATTACAGAAGACGAGTTTACTGAACTTAAACAGACCTGCGAAGGAAAACAGAAGCTCTGGTGTATTGCAGTTAAATTTGATGAAAACAATCCTATGAATACAGTTGGTGGCATTCAGGTATTTGCTGCCCTCAAGAATGTCGGAAACGTTCTTAAAACCGTTCCAGACTTTGATGCTCTTTATGAGGATCAGTTCTATGAGAATGTATTCTATTATCTTGCAACAGAAGCTGAAGGTGCAGAGATTGAAGACTGTGCCTTCCTCAGCGATGTAACACTTATTACAGATGCACACTTACTCGAAGACTATACAACAGGAACTGCCGCAGATCCTTCTGTAGCAAGTGCCGCTGCCGCTAAACCGGCTGCAAAACCTGCACCTTCACCTGCTGCTTCAGCTCCTATTACTCCTTCTGATGATGTGCCTGCCGGAAATATGACTTCTGAGCAGTCTGAACTTCTTGGTGATATCCTTAATGACAATGTTCTTAAGCCTGAACCAAAGAAAGAAGATAAGAAGTCTGAGCCTAAGAAAGAAGGAACTGCCGCTCATGCTCAGCAGAGTTCAATTCTCCGTGTTGATTCACGCCGTATCGATAACCTTTTGAACCTCGTTTCAGAAGCAGTAATCAACAAGGCATCTTTCAACCAGCTGGCAATGCAGAATGCTGCAGAGCTTTCTCACTTCCAGTCAATCGAAGCAGAATACAAAGAAAGACTTCATAACCTCTTTGACAAGCTCCCTGATTACATGGAGCAGATTAAAGACGGTATTCCTTCTGTTGAAATCAGAAAGACTATTCTTAAAGAATACGGTTCACTCAGCAATATCTTTGATGAGTATGAATCAGAAGCAAAGAGTATTTCTGGTAAGTTCCGTTCTTACACACAGAACCTTGGAACAATTGCAGGCGACCTCCAGGAAGGCGTAATGAAAATCCGAATGGTTCCAATCAACCAGATTTTCAGCCGTTTCCCTCGCGTAGTCCGCGACTTGCAGCGTGATCTTAATAAAAAGATTGACCTGGTAATTGAAGGTGAGGATACAGAACTTGATAAGTCGGTTGTAGAAGATCTTCTCGATCCGATTATGCACTGTGTCCGCAACTCTGTAGACCACGGAATTGAAACTCCAGAGGTTCGTACTGCAGCTGGTAAGCCTGAAACAGGTACAATTCTTCTTAAAGCTTCAAATGAAGGTAACCAGATTGTAATTGAAATTAAAGATGATGGTGCCGGAATTGATGTAGAGAAGGTTCGCAAGAAGGCTGTTGAACGCGGTCTTATCCATCCGGACAAGGCTGTTACAGAACAGGATGCTTTCAATCTTATCATGCAGCCAGGTTTCTCTACTGCAGAAAAGATTTCAAATATCTCGGGACGTGGTGTTGGTCTTGATGTTGTTAAGACAATGATTAACAACCTTAAGGGAACAATTTCCATCAACTCTGCAAAAGGAAAGGGAACTTCATTCATTATCAAGCTTCCTCTTACACTTGCAATTATTCAGGGCTTGCTCGTTCGCGTTGGAAAAGAAGTTTACTCAATTCCTATTGCAAACGTTATTGAAAGCCAGTGTATTAATATTTCAGAAATCAACCATATTGATAATTACGAGATTATGAACGTGCGTAACGAGGTAATCAGTGTACTTCGTCTTTCGCGCCTCTTCGGTATTGCAGAATCGGTTCAGACAGATGAATGCTATATCGTAATTGTTGGTACCCAGGAAAAGAAGATTGGTGTTATGGTCGATGCCCTTATCGGAGAAGAGGATGTCGTTATTAAACCTCTAAAGGACCAGTTCACTAATTCACCTGGAATTGCCGGTGCTTCAATCCTTGGTGATGGTTCTGTTTCGCTGATTATTGATGTTGGTCAGCTTCTGGAGCTTGGTGTAAAGCAGGAACTTCTTGCTCAGGCACAGGCTCAGTATGTTCAGTAATAGAGGTATTTTATGAGTGCAGAAAATGAGACTTTAGTTGCAACACAACTTCAGCAGCTTGAAGAGAAAAAAGAAAATGCCGCTATTGTTGATTTTAAGATGGTAACCTTTTCGCTTGCAGATAAAGATTACTCAATCGACATTATGCATGTAAAGGAAATTGCTAAAGCAGGCCGCTTTACCTTTGTTCCTAATACACTTCCTTTTGTTCTTGGTGTATACAATCTGCGTGGTGAAATCATTCCTATCCTTGATTTGAGAATCTTCTTCAACATCGAAGTTCCTCCTCGTGAAGAAAATAAGCTTGAAAATATGCTTATTCTTCAGGTAGAAGATCAGAAGTTTGGTGTTGTTGTTGATAAGATTGATAAGGTAATTGGTGTTCAAAAGAGCACGATTCAGCCACCACATCCTTTGTTTGGTGATATTAATATTAAATATATTGATGGTGTAGTAGAAAGCAA
>SFOB01000321.1 GCA_004554075.1 Treponema sp. | reverse complement strand
TGGTGTAGAAAAAGATTGGCTATAGAGTTATTGCATTATCAGAACATATTATTTTGGTACCACTGCCTCTTACAAAAGGAGGATTGTTACTGTCTATTGCAATTCCACTCCAATCATTCGACAAGCCTTTATATTTTACAGTTCCACCTTTCAGTTTATCGCAAAGCTGGAATGCGCTTAAACCAATTGAAGTTAAACTAGCCGGAATTGTTATAGATTCAAGAACCTTACAGCTATTAAATGCATTACTTTTTATTTCACTTACGCCATTTGGAATCTCTATGCTTGTTAGAGACGTGCAGTTCCTGAATACTTGCTCAGCTATTGAAGTTATTCCCGCCGAAAGAACTATGCTTTTTAGATTGGAACAGTTAGTAAATGTTTGATTTCCAATTTCTGTAACGCTGTCCGGAATATATACATCTGTTAGAGACGAGCTTCCATGAAATGCAGCCCTTTCTATTGTTGTTACACTGTCTGGAATCTCTATGCTCTTAAGAGCCGTGCAACCATTAAATGAGTCTGAACCAATCGTAATTACTCCCCTTGGAATTTCTATGCTTGTTAAAGCCGTGCACTCCCTGAACGCGCCACTAGCAATCGTTGTTACACTGTTTGGAATCTCTATGCTCTTAAGAACAGAACAATTACGAAACGCAAATTGTCCTATTTCATTCACAGTATCTGGAATCGTTACACTTGCAAGTGATGTGCATCCCTCAAAAGCACTTTCCTTAATAGAGCCTATTCCCTCCGGGAGAACTATGGCAGAAAGAGCTGTGCAGTTCTGAAACTTTGCCGCACCAATTGAGCTAAGCCCGGTTGTCCTGCCAAGGTCAAGGCTTATGCAACCTTCTGTAAGAACATCCTTTAAATTTTTAGCTATTTCTAACAAGCCGTCGTCATCTATCGGACCGGCAACAATTATGTTCCAGTTCTCGCCGTTATCATCGCTTATACGCTCAGCTATACGCTCCGCAGCCTGCGCCGCAGTGTACACTCTGTTCATAAGAACGGTGCATGAAGCCGTCTCGCCCTCTGTAACTGCAACTTCCGCGCTTCCCACGCCGCTCAAGGCACCGCTTAAAGTCGCCTCAACGTCAACCGTGTAGCTTCCAGCGTCTACTTCGTCAAACTCCACCGCCCCCCGGCACGGCTGTCTGGCTTTCTATAACTTTTCCGCCTTTCAGCAGGGAAACCGTGTACGAGTCGGCCCTGTCACTGCTAGAGACATTCCGGGAAGAGCCCGGAAGCGCAACACGAACAGAGCCAGCTCCGCCGTTTCTGCCTGCGGAATCCATGCACGAGGCAAGCATTAGCATTACCGCTGGTAAAATAAAGAAAATAGATTTCTTCATAGTTTTATCCTGTTAATTTGAATACAATTCTATCTAAAAACAGATTCTGTTCGAGATGTGTCTGCAAAAATACGCACTGTTTTTCCTTTGAACTATCAACGTTGCCGCTTCCGCGGCAGCAAAACAGAGCGTTTTCTGCATTCGCCTCTCTTCCTGCGCCCGTTTTTAACTGCTTTATAAAGCCCTGAATTAGGACTACCTATTTATATTATATGTCAAACTGTCTGGAAAATCCAAAAGGAAACGAAAAAAATACACTTTTTTTATAAAAAACACCTATACAGCTGAACATTGAATATAATTATAGAAATAAATTGAAGTCAATAGAAGATTCAGGGCAAACGCATTATAAATAATTTAAGCAAAGTTTGCGCGAAGGAACGGTTCCTGGGGCAAAAACACTCTGATTGTTGCGACCGCGTGAACGGGCAATTCTATAGTTACTTTGCAACAATCAGCGTGTAGCGCATTATTGCGCGATTTTGAACCAGGAAACCGTGCCTGGGAACCAGTTTTATGTTGAATACATTTATAATGCGTTTGCCATGAGAGAGAGAGAAAGCGTTTCAAGTTGCCAATCAGTTTTGGATTTGATATAATTGCAGTGCTTTTCGGGCAATAGCGCAGTTGGTTAGCGTGCGTGTCTGGGGGGCACGAGGTCCCGG
>SFOB01000105.1 GCA_004554075.1 Treponema sp. | reverse complement strand
ACAGAACCGTTTCAATCATCATCGGCTAGAACTGGTGCCGAGGACAGGGTCTAAAATATGACTGGGAATTAAAAGTGAAACAGAAAGGATTAACCTTTGATTAGACGAGTCTGAAACCAGAATATATAGATAACAACTTAAAAGGAGGCCAATCCAATGGACAATCCAATTACAATAAGTTGAGGAGCTAAGCCCGAAGATCTCAGTGGTTTAGCTCCTCTCTTATTTTGTCATACATCTCTTTAATCTCAACACTTTCCATAGTAACATTACTAAACTGGACTGCTGAGATTAAGCCGCAAAATGAATTCTGGAAGACATCTCCTCCAATCCATACTTCCTTTGCCTCTCCCATATTAGGAACACCTGATATAGTTGCACATAATTCTCCGTTTATGTACAATCTGATAATTGCAGCAAATGAATCATAGGTTGCTGCAACAAAATTCCATTCATCGACATTAAGAGCTTTTGTTATTGCGTCATGCCACACATCAAGATGTGCATCCTCATTAATTCTGTAAATGCTTCTTCCACCTTTAACAACAGGCATAAAAGAAGCAAATCCACCCTGATATCTTACATATAATGCCGAAACCCAGTCTTGAGACTCTCTCTGCTTAATCCACATTGATACTGTATAATCATCTTTAGGAAATACAGGAGGTAATGATAAATAATTTGTCGCAGAAGGACCACCTGGAAAGCTAAGTGCCCTCCACTCATCATTAATTCCATCTGTAAAGTTAACATTTTCACCTATAATCTTACCTTCAATATTTCCTTTATCTGCCTTCAAATTATTATTGAATCTGAAGCTGACTGTTTCCGGATTCTCAGAAATGTTATCCTCTAGAAACTTAACATACCGGTCAATATCTATCATCTCACTGAAGAAATCACCTGTTGCAGCATCACACCCGCATTCTGATAATAATAAAGCATCTTCTGCATTCTCAACATGGCTTGCAACAACAGTATAATTGAATCCTTTTCCAAGATTAATGATTCCTTTAAGTGTCCTAAGGCCTTTTTCATCCTCTAAACACTCTGCCATAAATTCATTATCAAGCTTCACCTTTGAAAGAGGAAGCTCTTTTAAATATTTTACACTTGAACAATCCTCTCCAAAGTGCGATAAAGAAATGGAAAATCCGTAGGAATTAAGCTTTTTAATATTCTCAATTAACAATGAAACTACAGTTCTGCCGCTGAAAATGCTTTCGTCAAAATTTAATTCAATGCTTTCTGTCTGTAATCCATACTCTTTTGTAACCTTTAGTAACTCAGCAATCTTTTCATCATCAATTAATAAAAGATGAGAAAACTGGACACATATTCTATTTCTTTTATTATTAATATCCTTATATTTAATGTAATCCTTACAAACCTGTTCATATACAAACATATCAATAGAGTGTATAAGCTTGTTTTTAACAAGAATAGGTCTGAAATCATTTCTTCCAAGTATTATGCCATTACTTCTCTTAAGCAGGCAGCATGCTTCGGTAGAAACGATCCTTGAACTTTGAAGGTGCATAATAGGATGATATTTTACAAGTATTCTTCCTTCATCTATAGCATTAATAACATCCTTAACTATTTCTTTTTCGTATTTTATTTTATTCTCACACTCTTCAAAAAATGCATATGTATCTTTTCCTTTTTCCTTTGCAAAATACATTGCCTTATCTGCTTTTCCAAGAATGTCATCTAAGCCTTTCTTTGAATCCAAATTAACTGCAATCCCGACACTTCCTGATATAACATCAAATACTTTGTCTTTCTTCTTACACCATCTTATATCTTCAAGAATTTTTAATACTATCGATGTGATATACTCTTTTGTACTATTCCCTGTAATAACAGCAACAAATTCATCACCGCCAAGTCTTGCAATAATAGCATTATCGGGTGTGTTATTAACAATAATTTCAGAAACCCGGACTAGTACCTCGTCGCCTTTTTTATGACCATATACATCATTTACTGTTTTAAAATTATCTATATCAAGAAACAATAAGCTGGTTAATGTATCTCCAAGCTTATCGTATTCATGATATAGACCCATTCTGTTATTAATGCCCGTTAAATAATCTTCGAATTGTACCGGCTTCATCAGTCACCACTTTCCATGAGGACAGTTACTCCTTATTCCCAATGCTCTAAGTTCTACATAGCATCCGCAAGCATTACATGTTCCTTCATATAAACTCTCACATTTCTTACATGATTTCAATCTTAATTCATAAGTATCTTTTGGTACTCTTTCACTCTCTTTTATTGCGTCCTTGTATTTTTCTATTTTTTTATAGTCTTCTATCGCCATTTCCCTAAGAAGACATCTTTTACAGATTCGCTTCTTTTTTTCTTCCATGTAATCAGCCCTGAATATCAATAATTAATTTTCATTTCCAATGCATTTATACCTTATATTGTACCACATCAAAAAATAAGGTAGCAAAATGCTACCTTATCAAAAAGCCTTTCGTGGGAGGTCTAATTCTTTAGAAAGTCTTTTTTATATTGTTAATATACTAACAATAACAGAATTCCGGTTCACCTGATTCATTCCATTTAACTTTCATTACCATTGCATGTCGGTTAGGGTTATAAAGAGGATTACCGACTATTTCAGCTTCTGTTCTTGCATGATAAATCATAACAGGTTCGCCTTCATCATTTACAGTAAATGAGTTATGTCCCGGACCATAAATCTTAAGCTCTTCAGATGTCTTTAATACAGGCATTCTGCTCTTTGTCCAGCTTTTTGGATCTAACAAATCATCATTTTCATCTGCAGAAAGCATTCCGATGCAATATGCAACTCCTGTTTCACTCGCAGAATATGTCATATAAATCTTTCCGTCATGTTTAATAAATGCAGGACCTTCATTTACCCAGAATCCGACTCTTTCCCAGTCATAATCAGGTGTTGTAAGCAATACTTGTACTGTACTTAATTTCGTCGCTGATTCCATCTTTGCAATATACAAATTTGAAATCTGTTTTCCAACTCCGACCTTTTCTGCCCAGATAAAATAGTACTCACCATGGTTTTCAAGAACTGTTGCATCAAGGGAAAATGCCCTGAACGAAAAAGGATCTTCATCAGAACACTGCATCATACCTTTTTCTATCCATTCATCATTAAAAGGATCATCTCCCCGGCACTCAAGCACATATGGTCTTATTGCCCAGATATCATCTACATCACCTGCCGCAAAATATATGTACCACTTTCCAAAAATGAAATGAAGCTCAGGTGCCCATACGTGAAAGCTCATAATACCTTTGTCATGCTTTTTCCAGATCATCTTTTCAGGAGCATCCTTAAGATCAAAAAGCTTATCAGCCTTTCTAAGTGCTATTCCGTCATAATCCGGTAATGAAGCAGTAAAATAGTATGTTCCGTCAGTGTGCTTATATACATATGGATCAGCACGTTTCTGTATCCATACTTCGTTATACATTTCTTTCATTAATTCATACCTTTGTTATTTCTTAATTCTTATCATTACAACAGAACACTTTGGAAGCACAACATTTAATCCGTTCTGTGTCTTTTCATAATTTTCAAAGCTTTCTTCCTTAACATTTGATTCATTATCAAATGTGTTGCAGGCATTCATTGTGCCCGTTAATACAGCTGACTCTGAAACATTGTACTTATCACCATCAGATACAAGGTTAATTTCAACTTTTTCCTCTGAATCAAGAGAGTTATTAGTAAGTGTTATTGTAATAACTCCTTTTTCATCCTCTGATACAGATTCAAATACCTTTGGTACTTCGTTCTTTCCTTCACCAACTGTTGAATTATTTAATAGATCACTTGCTAAAAGTGTTGCTCCCTGATGGTATTTATACATCTTGAACACATAATATGTAGGTGTCTTAATCATCTTGGCTCCATCTGTCAAAATTACAGACTGGAGTACATTTACCATCTGTGCAATACAAGCCATCTTCACTCTGTCGCAATGCTTATTGAAAATATTTAAGTGCATTCCTGCAACTAAAGCATCTCTCATTGTGTTCTGCTGATATAAAAATCCCGGATTTGTTCCAGGCTCAACATCAGCCCAAATGCCCCATTCATCAATGATAAGGCCAATCTTTTTCTCAGGATCGTACTGGTCCATAATAGCGCCATGCTTAACTATCAGCTCTTCCATAAAGTAGCTTCTCTTTAATGTCTGATAGAATATTTCTTCAGTGAAATCCGTAGCACTGCCTTTAATATTCCAATCATCTTCTGTCTCAGGAAGTGTATAGTAATGCAATGATAATCCATCCATATGTCCGTGAGCCTGTGGCGGAGTGTGGTCAAAACAAGTATCGAGTACTTTGCTTGTCCACTCATAATCATCTACATTTGGGCCACCGCAAATTTTCTTAATAGGTTCATTTCCATCATAATTTCTGACATATGTCTGATAGTCACGATATAAATCAGCATAGAATACAGGACGCATATTACCGCCGCATCCCCAGTTCTCGTTTCCGACTCCTAAGTAATCAACTCTCCATGGCTCTTCATGTCCGTTTTTAGCTCTTAAATCCGCCATAGGAGAAACTCCCTTGAATGTCATATATTCAACCCATTCACTCATTTCTCTTACAGTTCCGGATCCTACATTTGCATTAACATATGTCTTACATCCAAGCTGTTCACAAAGCTCAAAGAATTCATGTGTTCCGAAGCTGTTATCTTCTACGACTCCGCCCCAGTGAGTGTTGATTATCTTTTTACGGTCTTCTTTTTTTCCAATACCGTCTTTCCAGTGATATTCATCTGCAAAACATCCGCCCGGCCATCTTAATACAGGGATTTTCATCTCCTTAAGAGCCTCTACAACATCTGTTCTCATACCGTTTTTGTTAGGGATTTCTGAATTTTCACCTACATAAAGACCTTCATATATACATCTTCCGAGATGCTCTGAAAAATGTCCGTATATCTCTTCATTAATCTTTGACTTTTTATTTTCATTATTAATAACTAATTTTGCCATAGTATCTCCTTTAACCTTTAACCGCACCTGCTGTCATTCCTTCGATGATATACTTCTGGAAGAACAGGAATATTACAAATATCGGAAGTATTCCAAACATTGAACCGGCAATCAGAACATCATAGTTGTTTCCGTATGGTGTCAAAAGTGTGTTAAGTCCGATAGGGAGTGTAAATTTTTCTGCTCCTTTAAGAACAAGTAAAGGCCATAAAATAGCATTCCAGCAACCCATTGCCGATAATATTCCCATTGATGCAAATGCAGGCTTTGCAAGCGGAAGTATTATTGATGCTGCTATTCTGTATTCATTGGCACCATCTATTCTTGCGGCACTTAATAAATCCTTTGGAATGCCCGACAAAAACTGCCTGAAGAAGAATATCGTCGATGCATTACATATTCCTATGACTATTACTCCGAAATACGTGTCAACAAGATGAAGCTTAATGATTTCCTTGTAAAGAGGAAGCATCAAAATTTCAAACGGAACCATCATTGTTGCAAGTACTAAAGTAAACAACAGATTCTTAAACCTGTACTCATACATTGTAAGTCCGTATGCGACAAAGTAGCATACAAATAAAGTAATCGTTACACTCAGTATAAGAATAATGATTGAGTTCTTATACCACATAAAGTACTTTGCCGAATCGGCATTTTTTCCAAATAAATATTTATAATTCGAAAGAGTTAACGTAGAGAAATCAAGATTAATTGAAAGTCCTCTTCTAATAAGCTCTGTTCCGGGTCTGAAAGATGCCAAAAGTCCGGCTAATAAAGGGAATGCAATTGCTGAACACATGATTGCAAATAATCCTGTTGCCAAAACAGTTTTAATTATTCTTATAGGAGTATGAGCCATTTTCTTTTGATTTTTTTTCATAATTACTGCTCCTCCTTCTTAAATGTTCCGTTTAATATCAACTGTGTGAAGTTAATAATAAGTGCAATTACAAGCAAAACAACACCTACTGCACATGCATAACCCATGTCGTTTTTCTCAATTCCTCGTTTATACAAATATCCTACGATTGTAAGACCGATATTGTTTGGTGAACTGTTACCTGCCCATAACATATATGACTCAAGGAACATTGCAAGTCCCGCATATACTGAAATTGTAAGAACGTAAATAGTTGTTGGCTTTAATAATGGTAAAGTAACATATTTAAACTTCTGCCATCCTGTTGCGCCGTCAATATCGGCAGCTTCATATAATGAAGTATCTATTGCTTTAAGGCCTGATAGGAAATACAGCATATTTACTCCGGTCCATCTCCAGCATGCGACGATAAGTAATGCTGCCATACCTGACCAGCCCATTTTTAACCATTTGAATGTACCAAGACCAAGTGCCTGAGTAAGGATGTTCATCTGTCCTGTCTTATACTCAGTAAACATGAGTCTGAAAAGTGTTCCCGAAATTACTACTGAAGTAAGTGCAGGAATATATAATACGGCTTTCCATAACCCTTTTGCTTTTACCAGATTTGAATCAATCAGTACTGCAAAAAGCATCGTGAACGGAATAAGTAATACTAAAGTAAAGAACATATATTTTGCACTGTTCATTACAGCTATTAAGAATACTTTATCCTTTAAAAGCTTTGTATAGTTTTTAAATCCAATCCACTCACTCTTTATTGCTCCTATATCCTGAAAACTCATTGTAAATGCAGTAATGAGAGGATATATCCAAAAGAACGCGAAGCTTATAATAAAAGGAAGCACAAATACATACGGCGCTACCTTTCGCGAAAAAAGAAATTTTTTAAAGTTCATTAAGACCCCCACTTTCATGCAATGCTTTTTATACTGCTTTTATATAAATGGGGCGCTCTATGTTTAAGAGCACCCCACTCAGTTTATATTATTACTGTTCCATATCTACAGCATCCTGAAGCTCCTGGAGAGCATCATCTACACTGTAATCCGGATCTTCTAATACCTGGTTAAGAGTTGTTGTGCATACATACTCATTAATTGTTGGGCTTATTGCTACACAAGAAATCTTTCCGATGTTATCCATTCCAATCTCGTTAAGAACATCATATGGATAGTTGATGAAGAACTGGTTGAACTGGTTGCTGTCATCATGGATAAACTCATCATTTGACCAGAGTGCTGAATTACAGATATCAAATCCAAGTGTATCCCAAATGTGCTTTTCACCTTCATCAGACATCTTTGCCCAGCATAAGAATTCAGCTGCGAGCTCCTGTGCCTGGCTCTGTGTTGTTACAACAGTACCTGTACCACCGATACCTACTGAACACTTCTGTCCTTCTTCATATACAGGACACTTAGCAATATACCAGTTACCCTTTTCTTCAGGCATATAGTTTGTGAAACGGCTCATATACCAAAGAGCTTTTGGGAATGAAACGATGTTTCTGTCAAGGATGTTCTGGAATCCTGCCTCAAGGTCAACATGTCCATCAGGAGAAATCATAGCTATTCCGCTCTTAAGCCATCCCTGCTGCATTTCAAGCATCTTCTTAACAGAGTCAAGCTTACAGTTTGCAGGTCCTTCAAATCCGCCTGTCCAGTCATCGCCGTACTCAGCCATTGAAATCCATAACCAGTCTGTTCCGCCTGTATCAACAGATGTCCAACACTTTCCTTCACCTGCTGCCTGACAATACTCTTCTCCAAGAGCTGTATAATCATCCCATGTCTTTACTGCATCAATCTTAGCAATTACTTCTTCATTAGAAATACCAAATGCTTCTGCCATTGCTGCAACATTGTAATACATTGTTGTTGCACCGATATGGTATGGAGCACCATAGTAATGTCCGTCTTCACCTGCATAAGTTTCCATTCTTGCCTTAACCATTGTAGGCATGTATGGAGCTGCATAATCATCAAGAGGAACTAACCACTGATCAAGTCCTGCTACCACGTTAGGATACTGTCCTAATTCTACGTCACAGATATCAGGTGCACCTGCTCCTGACTCAAGAGATGTAAGAAGCTTTGTGTGCATATCTGCATATGGATATGTTGTACATGTTATTTCGATTGTTCTGTCCGGATTCTGTTTATTCCACTCCTCAGCCATTACTCCGTAATGCTGTCCGTGAAGTTCTACGAATGTCCACATTTCAAGATGTGTTCCGTTAGGATCTCCAAAAGTACTTGTAGGAATTTCTTCCTCTGCTACCTCAACATCATCTGCTGCTTCTTCAGTTGCTTCTGATGCTTCATCATCTGCTACCTCTTCAGTTGCCGCTGCATCAGATGTTGTGCTAGCTGCATCGCCTGAACCGCAACCTGTTAATAAAGCTGCTGTCATGGCTACGCTTAATAAAACGCTTACCAGTTTCTTTTTCATTT
>SFOB01000104.1 GCA_004554075.1 Treponema sp. | reverse complement strand
AAGAATGGTATAGAACTACAAGATATGGTATAATAATTGCAACAAAACCACAACGGAGGGCGCGGTTATGGGATATATTCAGGGAGCTGAAGCAAGAGTCAGAACTTTTATTTTATGACTTGCAGAATCATAAATATGAACAATATTATCTCCGGCGTTACACATATAAAGTTCACCTGTCTTTACATTTAAAAGACTGATAATAAGAGTTGCAAACTTACCGCGAAGACCAAGACCTTCAATAAAGTCATTAATCTGTTCAACAAGCTTTTCAAGGTGAGTTCCGTTTTTTGCATAAGACCACTTTTCAAAGTAACGGCGGAAGATTGTAGCAACGACCGTCATGATAATGGCCGCTGGAATACCGTGTCCAGAAACGTCGCACTTAATAATTCCAAACCAGGTATCATCCAAACGCTTATAATCAAAGTAGTCACCAGATACGCCTGATTCACCTTCGTAGTAACCAAAGGCTTCAAGCTCATTATCTTTATATTCCGCAAAGGTGTTCTTGTTATTTGCGCCTAAGGCTTCCAGCGGCAGGAAGGCCTTCTGAACAGCCTTACCGTCCATTGCAAGAGCTTCTTCTTCAGCATTTGCAACCAGTTCCCTTGTCATGTTATTAATTGCATCACCAAGACGGCCTACTTCATCCTTAGATTTTATTTCTACATCCTTACCCTTAAGATTAATCTTATTCTTTGTCTGTCCAATCATAATTACATGCTTTTCAAGCTTTTGAACCGGACGAACAATCAGAGAAGCAAAAAGGTATGCACCAACAATTCCAAAGACAACCGCTGCAAGAGCAACAATCAGAGAGAACAAAACAATTTTTCTGATTTCGGCATTAAGACTGTCTATAAGGCTCTGCGTAGAAAGTTCAAGATAAATAACACTGTGAATATAGTTTCCTGTAGTACCCTTACGATACATTACAGGTCTGTAGAAAATGTAATCTGTATTTGTACGGTCAAGATTTTCCGTATCAAACTGTGGGAAAGATCCGGCAGAAGATTTTGAATAATCTGCAAGACGGGCATCAAGTTCATTTCTAAGTTCAACAATTACATCTGAAAGTCTGTCTGCTTCTTCGTTATCTTCAGGTATAACTGATGCATAAAGACTCTCTGCTTCTTTTGAAAGGCTGTCTATCTTATCTGACAGTTCTTTAAGATCTGCTGCAATTGATTTATCGAGTGGCTTTAATTTATCAGTTACATCAAGAATCACTTTTTCTTTAATTTCTGATTCACCGTAAATTAAAGAATAACTTTCTGTTTTTACATCAATATCCGGATCATTTGTTGCCCAGATATAATTTAAATTTTCTGCTGAATCAGAATCCAGCTGCTGACCAATAATTGTGACATACTTAACTTCTGACATTGCATCCTTTTGGCCAGGAAGAGCAGAAAGTTCCAGAAGATTGTTTGCAGGGAAAAAGTTTTTAACACCAGAATGTAAACTTTCCAGGAGAACCTCAGTTCTGTTCTGCAGACCGGCTGCCATGGTCTGCTCCTGCAGTCTAATTACGTTATAACCATTCTCAAGCGAAACGGCTATTACAACAGCAATTACAAGTGAGAAAGCAAATACAATAAGTTTTTTCTTGAGGCTTGGAAGCCTGCTGAAATTTTTCCGTAGATTTTTTAGTGGCATGGCAGCTCCTGTTAAAAGTGAATTAACTTCACTTTCTGTTAGTTTTCTTTCATTTATATTCTGGTATATATTGATTACAACAAAAATTAAAATAACTGCCACAAGCATGAGTAATACAAAAATTACAACAAGACTTATTGCAAGTTTATATTTATATTTTCTGAATTCAGGACTCAAAGAAGATTCCGGTATATATTCTGCTTCAATCTTCAGAGTTCCTGTTTGTGAAATCTTAAGTAAACTTCCTGTAAAATAAAGTCCACGATCTGTATGTAAAAGTCCTATCTTATAGTTTCCTTCATCAAGATCATTTCCAAGTTTTACAGAGTCAATACGGGTATCTGACTGAACTTTAAACTGTCCGTTTTCTGCAGAGAGGATAAGGTCATAAGGAGCCTTTCCATCACTATCAATATAGATTTCCTTTATTCTTCCATCATAAGTAAAGCCGCCACCATTAATTACAAGGTATTCTTCTCCACTTTCATTTTTCTTTTTTTCTACACTTGTAATGTAAGTTGAAGGCTGATATTTATTTAAGATATATAAAGCAGAAACCGGCTGACTAACATTTCCTACTTCGTCAACTGCTGCAACAGAAATAATGTAAACTCCATTAGGCCTGTTATAATAACGACCGGTAGTTAGTTTACTTGTAGCGTTTGAATTAGAAGCTGTAAGCCTGCGCTGCTTAGTAAGCTGAGCGTTATATTTATTCAAAAGGCTTTCTTTTATTTCTTCCACTTTAGAAGCAGAAAGCTTCATAGGATGCTTTTTAGAAACAGAAATTGATTTTGGGATTGAGCCCAGATAATCAATTTTATAAAGATACTGGGCAGCATCATCTGACACAGAAGGCTTCCAGCCAAGACTGTAATTATTTGAATCAAGGAAGCCATAAGAATCCAAATTTTTAATCTCAATTTCAGGGGCAAGAGGTGGTGTTAAATCAAGATGATAAGTTATCTGAGCCGGCTCAGACCAGTTACCCGCATAGTCTGTAACACGAACAGAAAGGATATAATTTCCATCTTCCTTTGCCTTTAATCTGACTACATTTTCTTTTGTAAAATGTTCAATCTGTTTTGGAGGTTCTGCAGCCGTATCATAAGACCAGGTATATGAGTATCCGGAAATATTTGAAGAATCAGACGGGAAATTAATCTGAATGCGGACATCTTCTGAGCGAGAGCTTTTACCTTTTCTGAAAGAAAGCGGTACCAGAGAAGGAGGTAAAACACTTTTATCCGGTGAGAGAATTGCAATAGAGTTTTTGGATGCTGTATTTATCTGCTGCCATACAAATGAAAGCACACTTCCGTTTTCTTCATTTTCAAAAGTAATCAAAGGATTTACGAATAAGTTTGAATTCTTATTTTCTACCAGGCTAGTTTCATTCCAGTAGCTTCCATCCTTCTTTACCATATAAACAGATTCCCTACCCCGTCTTGTATCAAACCAGGTCATATAAAGAGAATCTTTATAGGTAAACATTACAGGTCTGCTTGCATTACCGTTATTTGAAATCTGTTCTGCAGAAGCTGCTTTTACCCCTTCTGCCGTAACATTTTCAATCCATATAGAAGAATTAACAGAATCTGTACGTTCCCAGAATACATAAACCTGTCCATCATATTCATAAAGACCTGGACGCTGGTTCTGATATTCATGGAACTGCTTGCTTCCACGGGAAGTTAAAGAGTTTCTGCCTGTAATCAGCAAAGGCTGACTCCAGTTTCTTCCAGAGCGAGAGGAATCAACTGTCATATAAAGCTGGTAAGAAAGTCTGTTAGTTTCTGCCGAAGTATACTGGGCCTGGAAAACAACGATATCACCAAAAGATGATGGACATAAAACCGGAATAAAGGGGTTTCTGTAAGATGCAGCCGGCTGGAACTGAGAAAGTTTTGGCCACTTTATGCCATCAGAAGATTCTGCAGAGAAGATTGTAAAAGAGTTTTCCTCACCGACAGAAGTAAAGAGCCGGAAAGAGTCTGAGCCACTTGCATATATTCTTGGCGCAACTGTAATTGATGATGTAGAAGGGATTTTTGATTCCACAAAAGTTTTACAGTTGTCTCCCGAAACAAAAACAGCAAGATTGGAAAGACCTGTCATGACGGCAACGCCGACAGTTCCTTTTTTTAAGACTGCAACAGTATAAATATCAGGAACATCATCACCGGAATAAGAGAATGGACCTGCGAAGCGGCGGTTTTCTGAATAGTCTTTAAGACTTGTATATGTTCTTACAGAAAGATAAATCTGCCGCGCAGCAGGATCTACTTCCTGCCAGAAAAGATAGGTTTTATTTCCGTCGGGTGCTTTTACAGTTACAGGGAATCTTGAATCAGTATCTGTAATAACAGCCGGATTTTCCCAGTAGAAGTCTGTAGCAAAAAGCAGGTTCGAGCACAGGCCTGAAAAGAAAATAAAGAGGAATAAGATTTTTTTGAAAAGCTGTGTATTTTTTCTCATTGCCTAACTTCGTGCCTCAATCTTATTCTTTAACTCTTTAATTTTCTGCGAATTCTGATTCTGAGGCTTTTTCAAAAGCTGTTCAACAATCGCATTCGCACCTACTACATTATTATTCTGAAGTCTCTGAATTGCAAGCTGATAAAGACGTTCATCTTCTGTAGAAAGAACTGTAGAAGTATTTCCACCAATCTTTGTTGTAATTTTATCTTTTAAGGCCATTGCTTCTTTATTATCAGAAACAAGAGCAAGGGCTTCGTCTATTTTTGAAAGTGCACTCTGCAGTTTTGCAGTATCATTACCAGCAGAGTTGTAAATCTTCTGTGCATCGGCTACAAGTTTTTTAGCACGATTTGCACCGGTGTTACTTACAGGCTTCTGGCGGATTCCAATATCAATTTCAACCTGATAAATCAAATCCTTAAGGCCTTTATATGACGGGTCGAGTTCATAATAATCAAGAAGATTTGCATAACCTTCCTGTCTTGTATCATTACTCTTACACATCATTCTGGCCATTTCTATTTTCTGAGCAAATTCTTCATTGAACTTTTTAGGATCAAGAAGGCGGTTTATACGCAGGGTAAGAATTGAGGCTTCCTGATTAAGAGGATATACATACTGAAGCTTCTGTATACTTTCAAGAGCCAGAGCAAGATCAGCCTCTCCACCGGCACGGTCTCCCTCTCCTATTTTACGGCTACCTTCATCAAAATACTGGTAAGCCATATTCAAAAGCTGAGACATTTCCGGATACTGAGGAGCAGAAGGCAGAATCTCACGGCCAGTCTTCATGGAAATTGCTGTATTTACAAAGTTGAGCAGGTTTGTAATTTCTTCATCTTCATTTACGTTTGTAACTGCCCAGCGGATTTTTGCCTGATTAAGATATTTTTCTGCATCATCAAAGCGGCCGTTAAAATATGCGTCCTTTGCACGGGTTTTAAGATCACGGACTTCACGAACTACAAGTTCATTTTCTGCCTTGGCTATACTTTCACCAAGAACCTGAAGCTTACGGTCTGTTTCAGAACGAAGGGCTTCATCATTCTGATTCATAAGGGCTTCATCATATTTTGAAAGGGCATCCTGAAGTTTTTTGCGGGCTGTATCAAAATCTTCGCGGCGCAGTGCATTCTGTGCCTCATTAAAGCGCAGGTCTGCTTCGTTACGGGCAAGCTGAGCTGCCGTCATCTGCTTTTGAGCAAGAGCAGCCTGTGACTGAGACTGAGTAATTAACTGAGTAAGTTTGAGTCTTTCGTTTTCAATATTCTCCTGTGCAGCCTTTACATATCCCTGTATCTGCTCATTTTCCTTCTGCTGAGGATGGCTGTTAAAGTTTTCGAGAATAACGGTATTATAAGAACCAAGAGTTGCAATTCCCTTTTCTGCAAGAGATTTTGTATGCTGCGAGATCTTATAGGAAATATCCGGATAACTGTAAACAATTCCAAAATCAAGTTCCGGATTTGCATTGAATGTATTCTGATAATCAAGTGATTTTGAAATATCCCTGTTCAATTCTTTTAAGATATTATCCGGAATTTTTGTAAAGAAGCCTTCGCGGTATTTATCTGCAGATGTATAATAAACAAGAGCCCCTTCATAAATTCTTGATGCATCTTTTGAGTAGTATTCTGTAATTTCTGCCCAGGATCCGGTAAGGGCTTCTTCTTCTTTTACAAAAATATCATCAAGTGTTTTTTCATAAAGCTCTGAAAGGCCTGTAAAATCAGAATTCGAACCAACTGCCCAGGCATAAGAACTGATATGTTGCTTTTCTTTATTACCGGCAAGGGCTGTAATCTTATCATTTGAATCAAAAAGATTTTTTATAAGCTTTGCTTTTTCGTTACTGTCAGCCTTTATCTGTGCTATATCCTTTTTCTGACCTTCTGTAAGAGTAAGAATATCTGTCCTTACCTGAGTAAGTCTTAAAGCGCTTTCAGAAAGGTTTTGCGCATAATCGCAGGTTGCATAATAAGAGTCATAAGGATTTTTAAGGGCATGGCCGTTTTTGCCGGCTGAAGCAATCTTATAAATATCGAGAACACGACGGTCCAGATTACAATATCTTCCTACTTCCGAAACAAAGGCATTATTTATTGCTGTCTCATAAGTGCCATACTTTTTTAGAAGCACAGCATAAACTGCCTCGTTCATTCTTCCAAGAGCAGCATTCCATTGGGCATCCACGGCACCAAGAATACCAGAATCCGGCACAGTTTCAACTCCAAAAACAAAACGGAACATAAAAGGCAGGAAAGAAGCATCTGTTGAATCAGAATCAAGCTTCTGCACCTGGGCAAACTGAGACTGAAGATCTGCCCCTACCTGAATAATTCCTTCACGCAGGCGGTTATAATTTCTAAAGGTATCTTCAACCTCTGCCAGTCTGTTTACAGTCTGATCATACTGCTCTGCTTTTACAGCTTTAATAAAATCATTAACAGTATTATTTAAGCGAGGAAGATAATTCTTTTCTTCAAACTCTGCAATTCTTAAATCAAGCTCTGCGAGTGTTTTATCTACTGCCCCGGTGATTTCCGGATTATTTTCCCACTGGTCATAAAAATTGTCGCGGTAAAGCCAGAAGCCTTCTTTTGCCTTTTCTACTGCAGCTATGTATTCGCCAGCTTTAGACTTTGCTGCTGTTTCATTTTGAATCTCAAGGAACAGAGCTCGGAAATAGTTAAACTCAGCCGACTTTTTCAAATCTGCAATGAACTGAAGATTCTGGTCTGAAGGATGCTTTTCAAATTTTTCAAGCTGGGCTGTAATTTCGTAGATTTCCTTGTTGTTTCCAGGATCGGTTTGAATAAGGGTAATAAGACGTTCCGCAAGAATTGAATACTGATTGCGGGCATGCATAATTCTTTTTATGCGGGTCTGGGCATTATCAAATTTTTCAGGATTTTTTTCGATGTAGATATTCAGCTGTCTTAATGCTTCATCATATTCTGTACGGCGGATAAGACGGTCTATTTCAAAAAGGGACAAGTCATCCTTTTCCTGTGATTTCTGGGCAAAAGCACAGGGAGCTGCGAGAATAATTACAAATGTCAGACAGAGAAGAATTTTCCCTTTCATATTATTTATATTATAATCTATTATATTTTATTTTCGGCAAATAAGATATTATACTTATAGAAAAGAATTAAAATTCCGAAAAAGAAGTAAGTTATGAAGAAAATGGCGGCTTTTGCCCGCAAATTTACATTTATAAGTCTTCTCATTCTTTTTTCTGCCAGAGCTTCTAAGGCTTCTGCCCTTGGTTTAACAGATGCAAGTTCTGCCCTGGGAGACATTTTCTCTACCTTTGTTGACCAGAATGAAGGTACAACTTCCTTCCGTTCCCTTCTTATTCCTTTTGGAGGCCGAACAGAAAGCCTTGGAAATGCCTATACAGGCCTTTGTGACGACATAAGCTTTCTCCGCTTTAATCCGGCTGCAGGTGCAATCCAAAAAGAAACACAGATTGCCCTCTTTCACAATTCCTGGATAGCTGATTCCAAGCTTGAAACTCTTGCTTTTTCAACTAGATTCAAAAATATAAGGCATTTAAGCCTTGGTGGTTACATTTCCTGTTTTTACATGCCTTTTACAGAATATAACATTTTTGGAGACAGAGTTGCAGGAAGTTATTACACAGAAACTTTTGCTGCCTTTAACGCTTCTTATAATCTTTTAGCAGGTTATGATTTTAAGGGACTTGCTGCTGGAATTACAGTAAAAGCAGGCTGGCGGGGTATGCCGGACTATACTGACAATGATACGGGGGCTATTATTGGAGGTTCAGGACTAAATCAAAGCGCTGTCGCCATTATGGCTGATTTAGGCATAATGATGCAGTTTAATTTCTTGAAGTTCTATTCTTCCAGAGATCCAAACGTTCGCATTGGTATTTCTGCACAAAATGTTGGAGTTGCCCTTACCGGCTTTGGAGAAGGCTTAAAGCTGGATGATCCTTTACCAACCACAGTAGCTGCAGGTATTTCTGTAAAATTCATCAAGCCGATTACACTTTCAGCTGATTTTGTTCAGCCGCTGAACCTTCTGGATCTTTCAAACTATCAGATTCCATACTTAAATGCAGGCATTTCAATTCAGTTTGCCTCTTTTGTTTCTTTACTTGGCGGTTTTTCTCTTAAAGGAGCAAATCCGCGAATAAGTACAGGGCTTGAATTTGAAGTTGCAAAAATTAGATTGAATATGAC
>SFOB01000320.1 GCA_004554075.1 Treponema sp. | reverse complement strand
TTACCTGCGCGGATTCTATTAAAAAGGTATCGCTGACAGCTACTATCAGCCATGTTTCGGGGCTGGCGGATGATGCGACTGTAAAATTCGATATCACTGTTTTGGATTCCACGGCAACCTGGATCACTATTGATAATCCTTATCTGGCTAAGCTGTTGGCCAACAATATTGCTGCTTCCTGGCAAAAGCAAATGGATACCGGCAACTATCCCTGGGTGGTTGCGGATATGGCTGCCGCGGATAAGCTTGGCGCGGCGGCCTATGCCTCGGGAAACAGCCATAGCCTGACCGAATCCCAAAAGCAGGCTTATGTGGATCATGCTGCTTATGACATTTACAAATTCAAGGACTTTGACTTGGTTGTTACAATAGGTGACGACACTTCATTGGTCGCTTCTGACATTTTGTACAGATTCAATATACCAATCATTGGAATCATTGATGGAGATTTGGATAAGGTTGTTGAAAACGGCTTTGTCAATGAAAAATCAATATTCCTTGAAGTCGCTTCCGGTTTTGATGATATTGTCGGCCAATACATCAATGAGGAAATCTTCATGTCAAAGGACACATTTGAAATGCCTTTTGATGAGAAAGACAATTCTGTAGAGGAATTTAAAGCTGTCATATTCAATGTTTTCAAGGATCATCTTGTTGAGAAAGTAAAGGACATAGTTCCAAGCTTTGTCGAAAAGGATTGCGATTATAATGTTATTGACACTTATCAGGAGGTTGTTGATGAAAATCCTGAACTTGTTGAAAATCTGGATGAGTTCATTGATGGATTTGAATATGAGACCTTAGAGGAAGGGGAAGAGATTTATTTGGATGAAAATTATGATTTTCCACTTGAAGAATATGCTGCTGATGATTTTGAGGAACTTTCCGATGCTCAACTTGAAGAGCTGTTAGTTGAACATGGATCCGGTGAATACGAAGAAGTCTATTTCGATGAAGAGATTTATCTTGATGATGAAGTTTATCCTGATGAAGAGGATTCCATTTATTATGATGAGGTTCCATTAGAAGAAACTGCCGACGAGCCTTTAGTTGAGGAAATCTATGTTGAACATGGTAACGATGAGCATTTCGTTGAAGAGATTTATGTTGAACATGATAAAGGAGAACCTTTAGTTGAAGAGGTTTATGTTGAGCGTGATTCAGATGAGCCTATGGTTGAGGAGATTTTTGTTGAGCATGATGACGAAGAGGTCATTTATGAAGATGTTCCAGTTGAAGAGGTTTATCTGGATGAAAACTTAAATGATGTTTCTTCAGAAGAGTCTATTGGTGAATATGCAGATGAATCCGATGGATGGGCTGAATATATTGAAGAGGAATTTGGAGATTCAGTTGATGATTCACAGGAATCCGACGATTCTGATAGGCAGAATTGATTTATTTAATTATTTTTATAGCCAATTATTGAGCAAATTATTGATTTAATATCTAAATTATTTTAAATTATTTTTATTATTAAAGGTGTAATGATGGATTTTGAAGAACTTGTTAAATCACTTCAGGGATTTGTAGGAGTCAGCCGTAAGAATTCCATTGAAAAAGTTACAAAAACCTTAGGTGAAGTCTATAATATCTCTGGTGAAGTCCTTCTTGACTTTGGAGATGATGCTTCAGCTATTGACATTGGAAACAATCAGGTTATATTGCTTGCTGCCGATGGGATTTGGGGCCAATTGATGAGTGTAAATCCTTATTGGGCGGGTTATTGTTCCGTGCTTGTAAACGTTAATGACATTGCAGCTATGGGGGGAAAGCCAATAGCTATGGTAAATACAATGTCCATTTTTGATGATGAAATCTATGATGATCTTCTTCAAGGTATTGTTGATGGATGCAAGAAGTTCAATGTCCCTATGGTTGGAGGGCACCTTCACCCAGATTCTGAATTCAATTCATTGGATGTGGCTATTGCAGGTATTGCAAAGAAAGATTCATTAATCACCTCTGCAGGTGCAAGCGTTGGCGATAAGGTCATTGTAGCTATTGATACTGATGGCAGACAGCATCCTCAATTTGCTTTAAATT